>JAWLDL010000176.1:0-5303 GCA_041686675.1 Spirochaetia bacterium
CTCCGAGACAGATGCCGAGCACGGTCCTGCCGGCCGATGCTGCGTCGCGGATGCACTCGCGCTCGGCGGTTATCCAGGGGTGCGTGTCGGTGTCATTGACGCTCATCGGTCCGCCCATCACGATGAGCCAATCGTAGTCGGCGATGCGGGGGAGGGGCTCCTCGGGCTGAGGGCTGAAGAAGCTTGTGGTAGTGATGCTGTGTCCGCGCGAGGTGAGCCACTTGCCGATAAAGGCCGGCCCCTCGAAGGGAACGTGCTGAAATACGTGGATCCTGAGAGCCGCAGAACCCCGGGATTCAATCACCATGTGTCTTCCTTTCAGGTGGTGTTACCCGATCGAGAACGTAGCATCCACCGCACGCATCGTCTATGTATTGCCCCTCGAAATCGACCGATAATTGCGGTAGCGTATGAACATGAAACGAATCCTCGCCACGCTTGTGCTTCTCATGCTTCCCTTTCTTGCGGTGGCCCAATCTGCATTCGACGCCAGGATCGGTGGAAACTTCTACCGCTACGAGCGGGCCTATCTCAGTACGGGCTTCACCTATCTGCTGACCCTCGAAGAGGGAATGGAGGCGAATGTCGGAGGTGACTTCGGTATCTCCACCCGCAGGGAAGACGGCGAGATCGAGCCGAGTTTTCTTGTTCCGGCAAATCTGGGTTTGAACTTCACCTTTCCGCGGGAGGCCGTGAACTTCTATGTCGGATTCGGGCTCACGCCTGTCTTCGCCTTCAATCCGGAGCCCGATACCGACTTCTCATTTCTCATGGGGCCCTACGGGAAAACGGGCCTGCGGGTGCGAGTTCACCCGATCATGAGCTGGTTTCTCGAGTATCAGCAGGATCTGCTCATCGGCGGCGAGCGGTGGATAAACACCTCGACCCGCCTGAACACCGGAATTCACTTCTCATTCAACCCGGAATCCTATCCGCCGGCACGTGACTGACCGGCTGCGGAAGCCTCCCCGCAGTGGTGCGTTGTCAAGCTCGGGCCGGACGCCGTATAGTGCCCTGCACATCCGAAAAACGATTCCCGAAAAGGAGATCTCCGTGAAAGTAGCATTCCACATGAAGCTCAATACGGCGTGGAAGGAAGAGGTCGAGCGGCTCAGAGCCGAGTTCACCGATGTGGAGTTCGTCGAATCGCGCGAGGGAACCGACGGCGGCGACGCCGTGGCCGATGCCGACGTGATCGTCGGTGGCAAGCTTACCCGGGACGTCCTCGAGAACGCCGGGAGTCTCAGGCTCATCATCGTTCCGTTTGCAGGTATCAGTCACCTGCCGCTCGACATCATCGTGGAACGAAACATTCGCGTCGCCAACTGCCACGGAAACGCTCAATATGTCGCCGAGCGCACCGTCGGCATGATCCTCGCCTTCTATGGGAGGATCATCGAGTACCACAATGACCTGCGCGAGAACCGCTGGCACGGCTTCTGGGTCGGGCAGGGACTGGACGACACCTGGGAATCGCTGGACGGGAAAACCGCCGCCATTCTCGGCGCGGGGCATATCGGCCACTATCTCGCACGATTCCTCCATGCCTTTGACGTGCGCGTAGTCGGATTCAAGCGCCGGAAGGTCAACAACCTGCCCGAGCACTACGATGCCATGTACTACGACCTCGACGAGGCGATCGAGGCGGCGGAGATCATCATCATCGCGCTGCCCGCCACCTCGGCAACGAACGGTCTCTTCGACGCCCGGCGACTTGCCGGCATGCAGGGCAAGCTTCTCGTGAACATCGGGCGCGGAAGCATCGTCGAGGAGAAAGCCCTCTACGACGCCCTCGAGTCGGGAACCCTGCGCGGTGCCTGTATCGATACCTGGTACCGCTATCCCGATGGCGGCACCCACGGAGCCCCGTCGGCCTATCCCTTACAGGAGCTCTCGAACGTGGTGCTCTCGCCCCACGCCGCAGGATTCACCTGGCAGTCGGTGCGGAATAACCGCGACGAAGCCGTCGAGAACCTGGTGCGCTACCTGAAGGGTGGGGAGTTGTTGAACGAGACAACGCCCGGCAGCGCCTACTGACCGGGCACCTTCGGCGCCCGCCGAAAACGTACCAACGGTGATTGACCCGCAGTCAACTTTCGTTTTAGAATAATCTTCAAAATAAAACGAAACATCTATGCGAAATCCGCGGCACGACGACATACTGCGCATTCTGCAGGCCCGAAAGAGGATTTCGGTGGGAGAGCTTACCTCCCGCCTTTCGGTCTCGGAGGTGACGATCCGTAAGGACCTCGCGCTTCTCGAGGACATGGGGCTGCTGACCCGCACCCATGGTGGCGCCGCTCTTGCCGAAGATCGCGAGCACCGGCAGGCGCTGGTGGTTCGTCGCCGGGAGAATGTCGAGGGGAAGGTGCTCATTGCGAGGGCGGCCGCGGAGCTCGTCGAGGAGGGCGAGACCGTGTACATCGATTCGGGCTCGACCTGCGCGTTGCTCGCGGGAAACCTGGCCGATCGGACCCTGCGGGTGGTCACGAACTCGATCGACGCTGTCACGACGCTCGCCGACGCCCCGACTGTGGCGCTCTTTTCGGTGGGGGGTAGCTACCGGAAGGAGGCGGGGAGCTTCATTGGCCCGCTCGCGGTGTCGGCACTCGAGGGTATGCATATCAGCACGGCATTTCTCGGGACGAGCGGGTTCTCGGCGGACGGCGTGTTTTCCTCGCAGAATACCATCGAGTCGGAGCTCAAGAAACAGGTCATACGCCGTGCCGGGCGCACAGTCATCGTCGTTGACCGCACGAAGTTCGGCCGGACCGCATTTGCGGTGTTCGCCCGCGCCGATGAGATCGACCTCGTCGTCACGGACACCGCTGCAGGAGAGATACCCGGGATAGACGCGCTCGGAGTGGAAGTGATCCACGCCGGGGAGGCATCGGGACCGCGGCGCTATCGACACAAGGAGGCTCGTGAATGAGTTATGTAGAAGAGATGTTTTCGCTCGAGAATGTGAACGCCGTGATAACCGGTGGGGCGGGTGTGCTTCCGAGCGCGATGGCACGGGTCATGCTCCGCGCGGGCGCGCGGGTGAGTGTATGGGGCCGCGGAACCCACCATCCGGTGAGCGATGCCGTCGACGCGCTTGACTCCGAAACCGGAGCAGCCGGCCGCGTGTTCGGAGAGACCGTCGACACGGCGGACGAGGCGGCGGTGGGTGAGGCGCTCTCCCGTACCGAGGCGGCAATGGGTATGCCCAATCTCCTCGTGAACGGCGTCGGAGGGAACAAGGGAAAGAGCGATTTCACCGACATCGACACCGAAACGTTTTCTCAGGTGGTCGAGATGAACCTGCTCGCCGGGCTCGTCATCCCCAGCAAGGTCTTTGCGACACGATGGAAGGAGCGTGAGGTCAAGGCGTCCATCATCAACCTCGCCTCCATGACCTCCTTCGTTCCTCTCTCGGGCGTCTGGGCCTACAACGCGGCCAAGTCGGCGGTGAAGAATCTCACCGAGGGCGCCGCGCGTGAGCTCGCCCCCTTGATTCGGGTCAATGCCATCGCGCCGGGGTTCTTCATCGGCTACCAGAACAAAGCGTTGCTGGTGGCCAACGAGGAAACAGGCGAGCTCACCGATCGTGGCAGGGCCATCATCGACAGAACACCCTTCGGTCGTTTCGGCGGCATGGAAGACATCGAGGGCGCCACCGTCTTTCTCGCCAGCGAGAAGGCATCGGGATTCGTCACCGGCGTGACGCTTCCGGTGGACGGCGGGTATCTGACGGACAACATATAGACACCATGCAGGCAATCCTGCAGGGAGACACCAATGAAAGAATTCCTTTCAGACGACTTCATTCTCGAAACCGAGACCGCACGACGTCTCTATCACGATCATGCGGCGCAGATGCCGATCTTCGATTTCCACTGCCATCTGCCCCCTGATCAGATCGCCGAGGATCGCCGCTACGAAAACATCACCGACATCTGGCTTCGGGGTGATCACTACAAGTGGCGGGCGATGCGCACGAACGGGGTTCCCGAGCATCGCATCACCGGCGATGCGGACGACCGCGACAAGTTTCAGGCCTTCGCCGAGACGGTTCCGGCGACCATCGGAAATCCGATCTATCACTGGACGCACATGGAGCTCAAGCGTCCCTTCGGCATAGACGATGTACTCCTCGGCCCCGACACTGCCGAAACGGTCTGGAAGCGCACCGGCGAGCTGCTCGCCGAGCCTGCGTTCTCCGCGCGGGGTATCATGGAGCAGATGAGCGTGAAGGTGGTCTGCACCACCGACGATCCGGTCGACGACCTCTCGCATCACGAACGCATCGCGGCCGATCCGACGGCAAAGGTCACGGTCCGACCGGCCTTCCGCCCGGACAAGGCGTTTCACGCCGAGGATCCCGCTCGCTACAACGACTACCTCGACCGTCTCGAGCAGGCGGCGGGAATGTCCATCCGAAACTACGATGATCTGCGTGCGGCGCTCCGCTCCCGCATCGATTTCTTCCACGCGCGCGGCTGCCGCCTCTCGGACCACGCCCTCGAGACCGCGGTCTTCGAGCCCGAGGCGGAAGCGAAGGCTCCGGCCATCTTCGCGAAGCTGCGTGAGGGACGCGCGGTATCGGGAGCCGAGCTGGATGCCTTCATGACGGCGGTGATCCTGTTTCTCGGGCGGGAGTACACACGGCGCGGCTGGGTGTTTCAGCTCCACCTCGGCGCGCTTCGGAACAACAACAGCCGCTACTTCGACCGCCTCGGTCCGGACACGGGATTCGATTCGATGGCGGATGAACCGATGGCAAAGCCGCTCGCACGGCTTCTGAACGCCCTCGACGTCACCGACGAGCTCCCCCGGACCATCCTCTACATCCTCAACCCGCGCGACAACGAAATGATCGCCTCCATGATCGGCAATTTCCAGGACGGAAGCGTCGCGGGCAAGATACAGTTCGGCTCTGCGTGGTGGTTCAACGACCAGAAGCAGGGTATGGAGGAACACCTGAGCGCGGTGGCGAACATGAGCCTGCTCAGACGCTTTGTGGGGATGCTCACCGACTCGCGGAGCTTTCTTTCCTTTCCGCGCCACGAGTACTTCCGCCGTATTCTCTGCAACGTGATCGGCGGGTGGGTCGAGCGCGGTGAGGCGCCGGGTGACATGGACCTGCTCGGTGAGATGGTCCGGGACATTTCCTGGAACAATGCCCGAGACTATTTCGGAATCGAGGTGAACGAATGAAGGCACTTGCACAGCTCGTCAGAGACGAACAGCTTCTCGAGCTCGAACAGGAAACGCTCGACAGCATAAAGGGCCACGCCCCACCGGTCCTCGGCAGTAGCGAG
>JAWLDL010000177.1:0-5234 GCA_041686675.1 Spirochaetia bacterium
CTTCGACCCGGCCGCCCTTCGGGTGGAGGGGCGCGCCCCGGTCCCGCATCGACTGACGATGAAAGACGCCGCACTCATTCACGAGAGCCGACTTCATCGCATGCGCACCCACGGGTCCTGTACGATCCTCCCGGAGGCGGCAAGCAGCGCTGAGATGATTCTGAGCAAGGGCGGGTTCGGGCTCGGATACTTCAGCGAGGATGGTCGCCTCACCCATCATCTGTGGGCGGTTCCCAAGGGCGAGAACGGCCCCTATCGCATAGAGTGGCTCGTCTACGAAACGCCCGAGCAGTTTCTTGACCTGCTGCGCGTTATCAAGGGCCTCGGGGATCAGGTCTACTGTGTTCAGATGAAGGAACCGCGGTGGGTGCACATGCAGGATTTTCTCGATCAGCCCTTCCGCAATCACCTGCGTACCAAACGCAGCGAGTTCGAGTCGAGCTGGGAGAGTAGCGCCTACTGGCAGGTGCGGATACTCGACCTGGAGAAGGTAATGGCGGTCACATCCGTGCCGGGTCGGGGACAAATTTCCTTCAATCTCCGGTTAGAAGACCCCATTGCGCGATATCTTCAGGATTCGGACGGGTGGACCGGCACGGCCGGTACGTATGTGGTCACCGTTGGCGAGGTTTCACATGCACGCCCGGGAAGCGAGAACGCGCTCCCGACGATGCGTGCAACCGTCAACGCCTTTTCCCGGCTGTGGTTCGGAGCCGCATCGCCGCTCTCGCTTGCGCTTACCGGTGAGATCGAGGCACCTGCCGAGCTTCTCGAAGAGTTCGGCTGGATACTCTGTCTGCCGATTCCGTCACTCGACTGGGTGTTTTGATGTCTGAAATGGGGCAATACGAAAAGGCCGGGGTAACGACCGGCGAATCAGCCGACGGCGAGGCGGACGCGGTGGTCGAAATCGCACCGGACGTGGAGCGCCTCGAGGCAGAGAACGCCGAGCTCAGGCGCAAGCTCGCCGAGGCGGAAGAAACGACTGCCTGGCTCGAGGATCTGGTGAACAAGAACCAGCATACGCTGCTCCCGATACGGCGGCACTTTGACCGGGCCGTGGCCGGGCTTCTCGATCCCGAGCGGCGAAACGGCCTCTCCGGCAGTGTCGCGGTGGGGGTCCTCAGGCTCGATCGCTCATACGATCGGATCAAGGATACCCGCGACCGGGGCAAGGCGATTCTGTTCAATACCGCTGATCGCCTCAAAGGTCTGCTCGGTGACTATCTCTACCAGTCGGACAGACTCGATGAGTTTCTCTTCGCGCTGCCCGGCATGAGCAGCGTCGATTCGGTGGAGCTTATGGCCAGCCGCATCGTTGAGGCCGTCTCCCGCCCCCACGAGCCTCCGGCCAAGGACGTGGTGTTCGGGTGTCATGTCGGGCTGTCGCTGAACACCGGAGGGCTCACGAAAGAGGAGCTGCTGGGAAACGCCTACATAGCCCTCGCCGAGAGTGAGGCGGGGCGCGGCCGCTACGTGATCTACGACGAGACGATCGGGAACCGCTATCGGGAGAAAGCGGAAATCGAGCGATCGCTTTCGACGGTTGCCCAGGCCGGATTCGAGGATTTCAGGCTGGTGTACCAGCCATTCGTCGACAGCGAGGGGCGGCTGATCGGCGCGGAGGCGCTTATCCGCTGGTTTCATCCTCACCTCGGGCCGCTTTCTCCCGCCCTGTTCATCCCCATTGCAGAGGAGACCGGCGAGATTCGCCTTCTCGGGCAGTGGACGCTCTACAATGCTGCGCGCCAGCTTCGTGACTGGATCAAATCCAGCGGGCGCGACCTGCACATGTCGGTGAATCTTTCTCCGGCGCAGTTCAAGCAGCAGGACCTCATCGTGCGCATCGAAGGCATTCTTGATGCTCTCGGGCTCGACGGTCGCCATCTCAAGCTCGAGCTCACCGAAGGCGCCATCATGGAGGACCCGGAGCAGGCTATCCGTACGATGAAGATGCTCGACGAGCGTGGCGTGCGGATTTCGATTGATGACTTCGGCACCGGCTATTCATCGCTTTCCTATCTCAAGAGATTCCCCGTGCACACCCTCAAGATCGACCAGTCATTCGTTGAGGACGTGACCACGAATCAGAGCAACCAGGAAATCGTCCGTGCCATCATATCGATGGCTCACAGCCTCCACATCGAGTCCCTCGCCGAGGGGGTGGAAACGGCGGAGCAGCGTGATTTTCTCGCAGCCGAGGGCTGCGACAGCATTCAGGGCTATTTCTACTCACCGCCCGTCCCGGCGCGGGACTTCGAGCCCTTCCTCCAGACGGGCCGCATCGATCCTCGCATCGTCGCCGAGCCATGATCTGTCTTACCCTCACACGGGACACCATCTCCGACGACCTCGAGGACGTGAGACACAACCTCGAGTGGATAGATCTCGTGGAGCTCCGGGTGGACCGGCTCGCGAATCCGGATCCGGACGCAGTTACTCGCTTTCCGGGCGAGCTTGCAAAGATGACAGGAGGCGATACCCCGGGGCCGGCGTCCATAGTGACCGTTCGTCGGCCCTTCGACGGCGGGAGCTGGAGCCAAAGCGAGGCCGACCGCCTCGCGATGCTCTCGCGGGCGGTTTCCGAGGGAGGATTCGACTACGTTGACCTCGAGCTCGACCTCACCGAGAGTCCCGAGGGCCGGCGGCTTGCCGAGCGCGCGCGGTCGGCCGGTACGCGCATCATCCGATCCGTCCACGACTTCGAGGGGATGACTGACGACCCTGCACGGCTCTATGAGGAGCTTTCCGCCCGCGAGGACGAGATCCCCAAGCTGGCGGTGACCCCGCGAAGCTCGGCGGACCTGCTCGTGCTCGTCGGGCTTCTTCTCGATTCCGGGCCGCGGGAGCGCATCATCATCGGCATGGGAGCCGTCGGATTCCCGACGCGCGTGGCGGCGCCTCGTCTCGGCGGCTACCTCTCCTATGCCTCCGCGAGTTTGAACCCCGACGTCGCCGCCGCTCCCGGCCATGTGACGCCCCGGGTACTCGCCGAGACCTACCGCCACCGCGAGCAGTCACCGGACACCGCGGTATTCGGCATTATCGGAAACCCGGTCCTCCACTCCGCATCGCCCGAGTATCACAACCGCCATTTCCGCGAGAAGAACCTCGATGCCGTCTACGTTCCCTTCCAGGTCGATGATCTCGACGCCTTCTTCGACACGGCCGTGCGGCTGGATATACGGGGGCTCTCGGTGACTGTTCCGCACAAGGAAGGGGTCATACCTCGCCTCCATGAAACCGACGAGTCGGTCGTGCCGGTCGGCGCCTGCAACACCGTGCTCATCACCGACGGGCATCGACGCGGGGTGAACACCGACGTTCCGGGGTTTCTGCTGCCGCTCGAGCGGGCCATCGGTGCGAGCGGGCCGGAGGCCTTCGACGGGATGCGTGCCACCGTCATCGGCGCAGGCGGTGCCGCGAGGGCCGTGGTGTTCGCGCTTCTGAGGTTGGGGGTGCGCCTGTGCATTGTCAATCGTACGCCGGAGCGCGCCGAGCGCATGGGTGCGGAGATCGCGGAGGCGGTCGGTGGCGAACAGCCCGTGGTTGCGGAGCTCGGTTCCGACGCCCGCTCTCTCATCGAAGAGCACGGCGCCCTCATTGTGCAGACCACCTCGGTCGGCATGGAGCCGGAGGTCACCGCCGACCCGCTGGCCTTCTATGAGTTCCGGGGGCACGAGATTGCCTACGATCTGATCTATGCTCCCGAGCAGACCCGGTTTCTCACACGCGCGGCCGCCGCCGGCTGTCTGACCATTCCCGGTACCAGTATGTTCGAGGAGCAGGCCCTCGCGCAGGCCGCCCATTTCGAGCACATTCTGTAGAAGGCTTACCGCACGAAGAGTGTGCCGCGTACGACGCGCACCAGTCCGATCTTGTCTACCCGAACGCTGACCTCGCGACCCTCGCCTACGGTTTCGCCGTAGAGCAGAAGGTTCGTGCTGCGCTTGTCCAGGCGGGTGGGGCGGAGGAAGAGTCGCTGCGGCCCGCCACCGCTTCCCCGCTCCACGATCTCGAGGTAGTCGGTGCCGCGCGAAAGGGCCTGCTCGATGAGCCGCACCTTCCCCACGTAGTCGAGGCCGCGGGCTTCAGGCACGTCGCGTGGTACCACCGCCCGGGTAATCTGCTCGGGCACCACGATGAGCCTGCGCTCGATTCGGCGCCGCACCTCTCTGCGCTGGTCATCTCCGAGGGCCGCGGCATCCGCGGCCGCGAGGAGGGCCTCCTGATGGGCTTCGCGGGCACCGGCGAGGGCTGCAGCGTCGTCCCGGTGGTCGGTCGGATCCGCGGTGCCGGTACCCGCGGCCGCGGTGTTGGCGCCGGCACCCGCTTCGCTGCCCCCCGGGTCGGCGCCGCCCGCGCCCGGCGGTGCGACGCGGCGCGGTTCCCGAAAGCGGTGGACGCGCAGCTCCGGTGTTTCGGCGGCGCCCACGGTCTTCACCTCGGGAACCGCGCCGACCCCGGCGTCCGTGAGCGCCTGCCGCCATTCGCGTTCCTCGGCCCGCGAGAGAAGAAAGGCGCCGGGGCCGAGGCGGCGGCGGAGAAACGGCGCGAGCTGCGGGCTGTGCTCGAGCATCGGGGCGTGGCTCTCATCGACGAGCAGGACTACGCCGTAGAGGAGCTCAACGCGCTCGTACTCATCCCCCCAGGTCGAGATCGAGAACGCCACGTTCTGCGGCAGCGGGGCGTGCTGCAGTTCCTCGAGTGCTGCGGTGATCTCCGTCCCGCGGAAGCCCGCGCGAAAGGCGCGAACCACGGCGTCGCGCCGGATCTCGTACTCGCAGTACCTGTCATAGCGCGCGAGCTCGGCGGCAGCGACCGCCGGCAGGGCCTGGCCGAGGCCGGCGGCGGGGGTGATGGTGAGCTGGTAACTCGGCGTAACCACCCCGGCCGGGGAGGCGTCCGAGCCTTTGGCCCCGGGGCTGGCGCCACCCCCGGCGCCGTCGCCACCCCCGGGGTCGGCGCCGCCTGGGTCGGCACTCTCGGGGGCCAGTGAGGAGCGCGCAGCTGCATGCGGCGCGTAGCGGTTGTCTCCGGCGTCGAAGAAGACTCCGAGCTCGCAGAGCGCCTCGAGAATGGCGGATCCGGTGGAGTCCGCGGGGCCCGGCTCGGCTGCGGCTCCCGGTCGCAGCCCGGTGCCGCCGGCGGCGGCGATCCTGACATCGCCGATCCGGATCGAGCGGGCCGCGAGGGTGATGGCCGCCATGGACGAGCAGCACGCCCGGTCGACG
>JAWLDL010000178.1:0-5202 GCA_041686675.1 Spirochaetia bacterium
GGTGGGGAGCTCGAAGGTCTCATCCGCGTAGTAATAGCCGTGTTCGCGGACATCGTACTCGATCGGCGCCTGCTCGTCCCGCAGCCACTCGATGTCGCGTTTGAAGGTGCGCGCCGAGAACCCATCACCTGTCTCTTCGAGGTAGTCCGCGGCCAGCTCTCGTGCCGAGGGATAATCGCGTTTGTGTTTCAGCCTTCTGTGGATGAAGGCAATGCGTTGCATGCGCGCGCGGAAGCTCATGTTCACACTCCGGGGCGCATACTACGCCGGGAAAGAGAGGAATGACAATGATGTCACTCAGCGCGAGTCCTCGCCGGGCCGACGGGTAGTCCGGCGCGGCGTCGCACCAGCCCGTGTTCAATCAGCGAGATCGGTTGCGGCGAAGTCGGTACCCTTATAGAGGAGCTCCTCTCCCTGGGAGACGGCCAGCGCATACGCAAAACAGTCCCCGTAGTTGAGACCGGCCGCGTGACGGCCCTTGCCGAATCGGCGGTAGGCGTCCAGTGCGATCCGTGCCTGTTCCTCGGTTACCGGCTCAACACGTACGTCGCCCTGCGCGAGGAAGACGATCATCTGATGGCGACCCCCGCTGCCATACCGTGCTTCGAGGACGATTCCGGCCTCGACGTATGATGCGGCCGAGATGCGGCATTGGCCGGTTCTTGCGATACGATCGATGAACGCATCACGTTCGGGTTCATTCTGAAGAACAGCAAGTACCGCCGAGGTGTCGAGGACCATTACCGAACGATCCCCTCATGATCGTAGCCAAGTATCTCCTCAGCCTTTCGCTCGTCGCGAACCGGCAGCTGAGAGGTCTGCTCAGCTATGTCTCGCAACTCCGCGATCTTTCGATTGGTCTCCCGGTCGACACCGCTTTGACGGCGTTCGAGCGCTTCGGAGACCGCAATTTCCACAGCCCGCGTTATGGACGTGTGGGTGAGCCGGGCAAGTTCCTTAGCCCGCTTGTGCGTGTCTTCGTCTTTGATGTTTAGAGGCATATTTCCTCCATAGTTTTCCTGCATCCTCCATATTTATAATAACACAAACGCATCGGATCGACACGGATCCGGCATCGCAGGCGCCACCTACGCCAGCTCGAGACCCATTGCTGTGAAGGCGCGGAAGTCGCTCCGGTTGGCGGTCGCGAGGCGCGCGCCGGCTGCCATGGCCGTTGCGGCAATCATCGCATCGACCCGCATTCGGCGCGGTCGGCCGGCACTGTTAAACAGGCTGGCCGCTTCGCGGGCAGCGGCCGCATCGAACGAGAGGATCCGTTCACCCAGTGCCGAGCGTATGATCTCGATCCCCTCGGCATCGACCGGCCCCGATACAAACTCATACCAGCAGATGCTCGAGGTGCACAGAGGCTGCTCGTGTTCCATCCAGGTGTCGACGTGGCGAGCCTCCTCGGAATCAGCGCGCAGGCGCCGAACCGCACCCCCCGCAACCACTATCCCGGGACCGAGTTACTATCACTTCGTTCTGCAACCACGCGATCTCGGCCCTCGTCCTTGCCACGGTAGAGCGCCTGGTCGGCTCCACGTATCGCCTCGTCGATAGTCGTTCGTGCTGAAAGCTCCGCGATACCGACAGTTATGGTCGCATTGACGCGCGCGCCCTTCCATTCTACACACGTGGCTGACACCGCGGAGCGTACCTTCTCCATGGCAACGAGGGCGCCGTCGAGGTCGGTATCCGGCAGAAGGACGAGAAACTCTTCGCCTCCCCATCGAGCGGTCACGTCCTGTTGCCTGAGCGTCCTCCGTATCACCCCCGCGATGTGCGCGAGGACCCTGTCACCGGCATCGTGACCGTGCTTGTCGTTGATCTGTTTGAAGTGATCCAGGTCGGTTATGCACACGCATGTAGCGGTTCCGGAACGTGCCACTCGCGCCTGCGCCTGTTCTATCCACTCGAGGGCGTGGCGCCGGTTCGGGAGCTCGGTGAGCGGGTCGGTTCGGCTGAGGGAGTCGAGTTCCCGATTCCGGCGTACCAGCGTTCCCTCGGCCAGAGCGACGGCGTGGACATAGTAGTAAGAGATGGCCGCGAGTACCAGCCCCCCCACCGCGAAATTCCCGTAGCGAAACAGGTCGATAGCAACACCCGTGACACGCGCGAATGCAAGGTGCCCTGCAACGGCGATTGCCACGTAGTCCACAATCAGAAACAGGGCGATTCCAACCCGGGCACGGAGGCTCCACGGCTCGAAGGTCATCGCAAGCGGAATCAGGCCGAGCGCGTAGATGTGGAACCCGCTCGAGAATCCGAGCACAGCGGTAGCAAACCAGGAGTGAGCAACAACCTCGAGGACGCCGATGGCGAAGGCGTGCTGCAGACGGCCCGTGCAGGCGCAGTGATAGGCGAGCAGGTAGACGATTACGCTCCCGATATTGAACCAGGCGAGCGCGGCGAAGCCTGCCAGTGCCGTGGCTACCAATATGACGGCATGACCCGAGAGTGCGATGAGCGCCATTGCCCGAAACACTCGGGCTGAATGGCTGAGAATAGCGGCATACGACGCATCGAACGATCTCAGGAGAATGTCGTGCTGTGTGCTCTGATGGCCGGTTTCGCCCTGCATCACGGTATAATCGAGCCGAAATCGTATCATGCCGGACCGCGCATCGCCGTCCCCGGGCCGGCTCCCGCCTGGAGTGTTACGCATTCCTGCAATGAAGGTCAATGATGCAACTCAAGCGTGAAGCAGCAGCTCCATCGAGGCAGTAGTACTCACATGAAGGGAACTTTTGTATAATGGGGGAGGTGTCGGATCGCATGAATGAAATCGTGGGACTTCTCGAATCGGAGCTCGAAGCGGCCTTCGAGGTGAAGGACAAGGAGTCGCTGCACCGGTATGTCGTGCTCATGGTCGACCGCTTTGCTGCCCGCGCGAGCGAGGAGGCGCGTGACTCACGCCTCGAGCGCAAGATGGACGAGGGCTTTGCCGAAATCAGGGAGGACGTCCGGAGCATCGCAGCCACGATGCAGGAGGGCTTTGCCCGCTTCGACGAGCGATTCGAAGCAGTAGACCGGCGCTTCGAGGAGCAGAACGAAAAGTTCGAAGCCCGCTTTGCGGCGATCGACCGGCGCTTCGAGGAGCAGAACGAAAAGTTCGAAGCCCGCTTCGCGGCCATCGACAAGCGCTTCGAGGACATGAATCAGCGGTTTGAAGACATGAACAAGCGCTTCAACTCGCTCACTGTGCTTATGTCAGTATTCTTCACCGTTCTTGCCGGGATGATGACGGCGCTGGGACTCTTCGGCTGAGCATCGACGCAGAACAGCCGGTGAGCCGCGACGAGCGGGGGCTGCGAACCGCACCGGTCCGCAGCCCCTCGAGCGAGGCGGCCACTCATGTACCTCGCAGCACTCCCGCGCATGCCGGGCGTGCCGGGCGTGCCGGGCGTGCCGGGCGTGCGCGGCCAAAAATCAGGTAGCTGCCTACTTCGCGTTCGGCTCCGTTGGGTTGCCGAAGAACTCCGCTGTCAGCCGCATGACTTCCTTTCGCAGGGATACCACCACCACGAGGTTGATCGCCACGGTGATAGCCATGAAGGCGTCGAAGAGGCCCCAGATGACCTGCAGGCCGCCGATTGCCCCGACGACGAGGCCCACGAGGAAGACCACGCGATAGGGCATCACGATCTTGTTGCCGAAGACGTAGACACCACCGGTCTCGGAGTAGAACTCCGCCAGAAGCATGGTGGTGTAGGCGAAGACGATTACCGAGATCGTGACGATCCAGTCGCCCGGCCCGGGGAGCCCGAGGTTGAAGGCGTGGGCGGTCAGGCTTGCCCCGACCTCTCCGCTGTCCAGTGCGCCGGTGACCATGATGACGAGGCCGGTCATCGTACACATCACGATCGTGTCGACGAAGACCTCGAAGATGCCCCACACGCCCTGCCGCGAGGGATGGTCGGTCTGCGCGGTGGAGTGGGCGATCGGCGAGGTACCCATACCTGCTTCGTTTGAGTACACACCACGGGCGAAGCCGTTTCGCACGGCCATCATGATGGTCGAGCCGGCAAATCCGCCGACCGGGGCCATGCCGGTGAAGGCACTTCGCACGATGTCGGCAATGGCGGAGGGAACGTTTCCGATATGGATGATGATGATGATCAACGCTCCGACGAAGTAGATGACCGCCATGACGGGTACGAGTTTCTCCGCGACCTTGCCGATGCGCTTGATGCCGCCGATGATGACCAGACCAACGAGGACGGCAAGGATGATGCCGGCTACGAGCTTGTCCAGACCGTAGGAGAGCTCGGTGACGTCTGCCAGGGCGTTAGACTGCACCGCTCCTCCGATGAGGAACTGAATGAAGAAGAGGAAGCTCCACACCACGGCGAGCCACTTCCAGTTCTGACCGAGGCCGTTGGTCACCGTGTACATGAATCCGCCGCGGTAGACGCCGCTGTCCGGATCCTTCTCGCGGAAACGAATGCCGAGAACGACCTCGGCGTACTTGAGAACCGCAGCGAGCAGTGCCACCACCCACATCCAGAACAGCGCGCCCGCTCCGCCGAGGCCGACGGCCACACCGACGCCGGCTATGTTCCCGACACCCAGGGTACCGGCCAGCGCGGATGAGACCGCCTGGAACGGCGTGAGCGTGCCCTCGCCGTGCACCTCCTTCGACATGATCTTGCCGAAGGTGTGGCGCATGATGAACCCGAAGCGCCGG
The DNA here is from genome assembly GCA_041686675.1 of Spirochaetia bacterium. Taxonomy (GTDB): domain Bacteria; phylum Spirochaetota; class Spirochaetia; order DSM-27196; family PWMO01; genus JAAAOH01. The sequence goes on from JAWLDL010000178.1 coordinate 4,691, forward strand.
AACTGCACGAACTTCAGGCTTACCGAGTAGATGATTGCGCCGAGGGTGATGATGATGATCAGCGGCCAGCCCCAGGCCCATCCGATAAACGCGGTCACGACGTTTTCCATAAATGCTTCCATGGACTCCTCCCAAGACTTGCGTGTTTATCTACTCACCGGCGTCGAGGAACGCCAGTGCCGTCTGCACGTGCAGTGCCGCGCCGATCGGAAGGGATGCCTCATCGATGGTGAAGCGGGGGTGGTGGTGAGGATAGGTGCTGTTTGCCTCCGCGTTGGCGGTGCCCACGAAGTAGAACGCCGAGGGTACCCTCAGGGAGAACTCCGCGAAGTCCTCGCCGAGCATCACCTTTATCCGGGAGTCGATCTCGAGCCCGCCCCCGGGATATGACTCCACCGTTTTCCCCACCAGCTCGGTCATCGCGGTATCATTGGCCAGCAGCTTGTTGCCGCACTTGTAAGTGAGCTCATAGTCGACTCCGGCGGTCTCGCACTCGGCGCGCACCACCTGTT
>JAWLDL010000179.1:0-5199 GCA_041686675.1 Spirochaetia bacterium
GTTTTCTACAAGGACGATGACGGCACGACGGGGAGCAGGTTGCTGTACCGCGCAGACGAGGCGGAGCTTGGGCTCGAAAACGGCGGCCGGGCCTGGTCCTTCGACGCGGACGCGGGTGAATTCAGGCTTGTCTCTGAGGCAATGCGCATCCGCCTCGCACATCTATTCGATCCATTGGTCGCGGTCAACTCGTCGGATATCGAGCCGCTTCCTCATCAAATCACGGCGGTCTACGAGAAGATGTTGCAGCGCCAGCCGCTGCGTTACCTGCTGGCCGACGACCCGGGGGCGGGAAAGACGATCATGGCGGGGCTTCTCATAAAGGAACTCTACCTGCGCGGAGACCTCGAGCGCTGCATGGTGGTGTGTCCGGGGAATCTGGCCGAGCAGTGGCAGGACGAGCTGCAGGAAAAGTTCGACCTGCCGTTCGAAATCCTGACAAACGACAAGCTCGAGGCGGCCGCCACGGGAAACTGGTTCAGCGAGAACGACCTAGTCATCGCGCGGCTCGACAAGCTCAGCCGCGACGAAAGCCTCCACCCCAAGCTGAGACAGACCGACTGGGATCTCATCATCGTCGATGAGGCCCACAAGATGTCGGCCACGTATTTCGGAAACGAGGTGAAATACACCAAGCGGTACCACCTCGGGCAGCTCCTTTCAACGATAACCCGCCACTTTCTGCTTCTCACGGCCACACCTCATAACGGCAAGGAAGAGGACTTTCACCTGTTCCTGGCGCTTCTCGACGGGGACCGTTTCGAGGGCAGACTTCGCGACGGCGTGCACACCGCAGATCCGCGGGATCTGATGCGTCGTCTCATAAAGGAGCAGCTCGTACGGTTCGACGGAACCGAGCTGTTTCCGGAGCGACGCGCCTATACCGTGAACTACGAGCTTTCTCAGCTCGAAGCCCACCTGTACCACGAGGTGACCGCCTACGTCAGGGAGGAGTTTAACCGGGCAGAACAGCTCGAGGAAGGCCGTAAAGGAAATGTCGGATTCGCGCTCACGATCCTCCAGCGCCGCCTTGCCTCCTCGCCGGCCGCCATACACAGCTCTCTAAGGCGTCGCCGGGAGCGGCTGGACAGCAGACGCCGCGAACAGGAGCTCATTCGCAAGGGAAAGAAACCCTCCGGCGCTTCGGAGAACCTGAAGCTCCTCGGTCTTGATGAGCTTGAGGATATCGATGATGCCCCGGATGCCGAAGCGGAGGAGCTTGAAGACCTCGTCGTCGATCAGGCAACGACGGCGCGCACCATAGAGGAGCTCGAGAAAGAGATTGAGACGCTCAAGCGCCTCGAGCACCTGGCCGCCGAAGTGGTGAAACAGGGCACCGACAGAAAGTGGGAGGAGGTGTCGAAGCTCCTTCAAACCGAGGACGAGATGTTTGACGCCTCCGGGAGCCGGCGGAAGCTCGTGCTTTTCACCGAGCACAAGGATACGCTGAAATACCTGGCGCAGCGTATCAGAACACTCCTCGGGCGGCATGAAGCCGTCGTTACCATTTCCGGCGGTATGGGCCGTGAAGAGCGCAAGTCGGCTGAACAGCGTTTCAAACAGGACCCCGACGTCGAGATCCTCGTTGCAACGGATGCCGCCGGCGAAGGCATCAACCTGCAGCGCGCGCATCTCATGATCAACTACGACCTCCCGTGGAATCCCAATCGGCTCGAGCAGCGCTTCGGACGGATTCACCGTATCGGTCAGACCGAAGTCTGCCATCTGTGGAATCTCGTCGCACAGGAGACACGCGAGGGAGACGTCTTCGACAAGCTGCTGGCGAAGCTCGAAAAGGAAAAGGACGATCTCCACGGCCGCGTGTTCGACGTGCTTGGCCAGGTCTTTCAGGGGAACGAGCTTCGCGATTTGCTTGTACGCGCCATCCGCAGCGCAGGGGAAAGCCCGAACGAGCAGCAGCAGGTCTTCGACCGTCTCGACGAGCTCCTCGACAGCGAGCGGCTCAGAGAGCTCATCGAGAAGAATGCTCTTTCTGAGGACACCCTTGACCGATCGAGCGTGCAGGAAATCCGGGATCTCATGGACAGGGCCCGCGTGCGGAAGCTGCAGCCGCACTTTATCCGCCAGTTCTTCCTCGAAGCGTTTCGCCGGTTGGGCGGCACAGCGCGGGAGCGGGAGGCGAACCGCTACGAGCTCACCCATGTGCCGCACGCCATACGGAACCGGGATCGGGTGATCGGGCGGCGGAATCCCGTGCTCACCAGGTACGAGCGCATCACCTTCGATCGAGAACTCGAAGAAGTGGCAGGCAAACCGGTTGCTGATCTCCTTGCCCCCGGGCACTCGCTACTTTCGGCGGTGATCGACCTCGTGCTCGAGCGATACCGTGCACTTCTCAAGAACGGCACCGTCCTCGTAGACGACGCAGAGGACGCGCCGGAGCAGCCGCGGGTTCTGGTGTATCTCCGCCATGTCATAAATGATGGGCAGGTATACAAAGGCGGTGTCACGCGCTCTGTGTCGGAGCGGCTGCAGTTCGTCGAGATCGATGAAGATGGCACTGTGCGAAACGGCGGGTTCGCGCCGTTCCTTGACTACCGCCCGCCCACCGACGCAGAGCGGGCCATAGTGAAACCGATGACCTCCTCAGACTGGCTTACCGAGCGGCTCGACGGGACGGCGGTATCCTATGCCGTTGAACACCTTGTACCCGAGCATTTGCACGAGGTGAAGACCCGTCGCGACGCGATCGTGGAGAAGACGCGCAGGGAGGTGAAGCAACGCCTCACCCAGGAGATCGCCTACTGGGACCATCGCGCCGCAACGCTTCGGGAAGAGGAGCGGGCCGGCAAGGTCAATGCGAAGATCAACTCCAAGAAGGCGGCCGAGCGAGTCGATGAGCTCGAGCGACGCCTGAAGCGGCGCCTCGATGAGCTTGATGCCCAGCGAAATCTCTCCCCGCAGCCTCCGAATGTCATCGGCGCCGCGCTCGTTGTACCGGCGCGCATGATAGCCGCCGAGGAGCCCGCGGAGGAGTTCACCTCGCTCGGGCTCGACAAGGACGCGGTCGAGGCCGCCGCGATGTCGGCCGTCATGCAAACCGAGCGCGAGCTCGGCCACGAGCCCCGGGACGTGAGCGAGCAGAACGCGGGGTGGGATATCGAATCGCGAGACGGAAATAGCGGAAACCTCCGGCTAATCGAAGTGAAGGGCCGCAGAACCGGACAATCGACGATTACCGTCACCAAGAACGAGATGCTCAAGGGCTTCAACGAGCCCGAGCAATTCATCCTCGCCCTCGTCTTCGTGGATGGTGACACGCCGGAAGGCCCGTATTACGTTCGACGGCCGTTTGACCGCGAACCAGGCTGGAACGAGACGAGCGTGAATCTGGATGTGGCGAAACTCCTGAGCATCGCCGAGACGCCGCGGTGATATGTCATACGCGCTAGCATGTGACCCGGCATATGTTACAAGAATGTGAGACCTGCGACACACAGGCGGAGTGAAGCGAGATGAGTGAAGCAAAGAAGCTGATAGAAGTTGCCCTGCCGCTTGAGGCGATCAACGCCGCAAGTGCCCGTGAGAAATCGATTCGTCACGGACATCCCTCGACGTTGCACCTGTGGTGGGCACGGCGTCCGCTTGCGGCGGCACGCGCCGTGCTGTTCACCTCCCTGGTCGATGACCCCGACGATCCGAATGCGCCGGAAGAATACGTTGAGGCCTGCCGGGCCCTTCCCCGGGCACACTACGCCGAGGGGCAGGACACACCACGGGCGCGGCTTTTCGACTTTATTGAGCAGCTTGTGAAGTGGGAGAACAGCAACGACGAGCCGACCCTCGACACGGCACGGCGTCTCATCCGCATGTGCACGGGAGACGATCCGCCACCGGTCTACGATCCCTTCGCGGGCGGAGGGACCATTCCCCTTGAGGCGCAGCGGCTGGGGCTGGAAGCTCACGCGAGCGACCTCAATCCGGTGGCCGTGCTCATCAACAAGGCGATGATCGAAATCCCGCCGAAGTTCGCAGGACGTCCGCCGGTGAACCCGGCGGTCTCGCAGGATCTCATCGCGCGAGAATGGAAGGGCGCACGCGGCCTCGCCGAAGACGTCCGCTACTACGGCCAGTGGATGCGGGATGAAGCATATCGACGCATTGGGCATCTGTATCCGAAGGTGAGGCTCCCGGAGTCCGAAGGTGGCGGTGAGGCGACCGTGATAGCGTGGTTATGGGCGCGGACGGTGCGATCCCCTAACCCTGGCCTGCAGGGCGCACAAGTACCGCTGGTCTCGTCATTCTGGCTGTCGAAGAAGAAAGGACATGAGGCATGGGTTGAACCGGTGGTCGATGGTACCAACTATGTCTTCGAAGTACGCCGCGGTTCCCCTCCGGATCCCGCGTGGGTCTCGGGCGGTACCAAACTCAGCCGGGGAGCGCATTTTCGCTGTCTGCTTTCTGGGGTTCCGATCGAACCCGAACACGTCAAGGCTGAAGGTCGAGCGGGGCGCTTGGGTCAACGCCTGATGGCGGTTGTTGCAGAAGGTGCACGCGGTCGTGTCTATGTTTCGCCAACACCGGAGATGGAAACCGCTGCGAACCGGGCCGAACCAGAGTGGCGGCCGGACGCGGTCATCGGCGGTGATAGGCGCGCCCTTTGGACGCCTTTGTATGGACTCAACACGTTCGGCGATCTGTTTACGGACCGGCAGCTTGTCGCCCTCAACACTTTCAGCGACTTGGTGGACGAGGCTCGTGAGAAGGCGCGGGTCGACGCGATCGGGGCCGGAATGCCGGATGACGGTGTTGGGATCGCTGACGGTGGGGCGGAGGCCCAGGCGTATGCGGATGCGGTGGCGACGTATTTGGCGTTTGCGGTCGACAAGGGAGCCAACTTGTGGTCGGCGATCACGAGCTGGATGAACGATCGTGGTGCTTTTCGTGAGACCTTCGCAAGACAAGCTATTCCGATGGTTTGGGATTTCGCGGAGGCAAACCCGTTTAGCCGGTCCGGAGGGAGCTTTGATCTTTTCGTGGAGCGTGTTGCTGACACGGTGGAGCACTTCGTGATGGGGACCGTCGGTTCGTTTGCCGAATTGGCGGATGCAGCTCTTCTCAACACTGGCACATCCTACGTATGCGCCACTGATCCTCCCTACTACGACAACATTGGATACGCAGATCTCTCTGACTTCTTCTATGTTTGGCTTCGGCGCACTCTGCGCTCAGTCTATC
>JAWLDL010000180.1:0-5164 GCA_041686675.1 Spirochaetia bacterium
TCGGCCGCCAGGCAGAGGCTATCCAGCGTTTCATGGTCAAGGGAAAGCAGGTCGGCGTACAGGGCAATCTCGTTCGCGACGCAGAGTTGCGCTATCTCAACAGCGGCACGTCGGTCATGAACTTTTCCATCGCCGTGAACCGCTCGCGCAAACAGGGAGATCAATGGGTCGACGAGCCGAGCTTTTTCGACGTCGAGCTATTCGGCCGCCAGGCAGAGGCTATCCAGCGTTTCATGGTCAAGGGAAAGCAGGTCGGCGTACAGGGCGAGCTCCGACAGGACCGCTGGGAGCAGGACGGACAGAACCGCAGCAAGGTCAAGGTCCACGCCGTCAACCTGCAGCTCCTCGGCGGACCAGGCGCCCCGGGCGGCGGCCAGAATGCAGGCGGGCCCGGTGGCGGCGGCGGCCAGAGTCGCCCCGGACAGGCTGCGGGCGGCGGAAACGAGCCCGACTTCGGTCCGCCACCGGCCAACAATGACAGCTTCGACGACGACGTGCCATTCTAGACAGGAGGATTCGTATGGCTGAAGAAACACCGAAGAACGAAGAAACACGAACCGAGAATACCGAGAATACCGGCAGCACCTCTTCCGAGCAGGGAGACGCCCGCGCATCGAGCGCGCCGCGCAGCACCGAGACTCGCAGCGCCGACCGCAGCGCCGACCGCAGCAGCGACAGCCGCAGCTCCGACACGCGCAGCCCGGACCGCAGCAGCGACAGCCGGAGCTCCGAGGGCGCTCCTCGCCCCGGTGGCTCGAGTCGCCCCGGCGGCCCGAGCCGTCCCGGCGATCGCGGAAGTGACCGCGGCGGTGACCGAGGCGGTGGCGGGGATCGTGGCCGCAGTGGCGGTGGCGGTGGCGACCGCGGCGGCCGCGGTGGTGGATACCGCGGTCGCGGAAAGGTCTTCTTTCGACGCAAAGTCGACAAGATCAAGACCCAGAACCTGACCATCGACTACAAGCGCCCGGAGATTCTGCGTCGATTCGTCACGGACAGCGGCAAGATTCTGCCGCGCCGCATTACCGGTACGTCCGCAAAGAATCAGCGCCGTCTGATCCGCGAGATCAAGCGGGCGCGGTACCTGGCGCTGCTTCCGATGGGTTAATGAGCGCGCGAGAAGTCTGGATAGAGGCGGCGATACTGTCGGTAGTGTCGGCCTTTCTCTACCAGTCGGCGCTGTTCGTGTTCGTATTCCTCGTGCCGCTTGCCGCACTCGGGCATCGACGCGGGGCCGACTGGCTGGGGATGGCGGCGCTCGTCACGGGCGGCGTCGTCGCGGCTACGCGAATTACGAGCCTCATACGGCTCGATGTCGAGTGGGATTTCGCGATCCTGCTCATGGAGGTCCTGCCGCCGGCGGCGTTTCTCGGCGGGCTCTACCTGCTGGAGACGAGGCTGCTGTACGGCGTGAGACGGCTGTATCGACTGATACAGGCCGTTCTGATAGCCGGGGCGGTGAGTGTACCGGTGATCCTCCTGGTGAGCTCGAGCAGCGTCGCCATGGAGGCGCTTCGGCAGCAGTTCGAACTGCTGCATACAATGTTCACCGGCGGCGAGAGCGATCCGGCACGCCTGGGGCGCTTCGCGACGGTCGGCGGCATGATGGAGGCCGTACTTGACCTGCTTCTCAGTACCTACCTGTTCGCCTATACCGTCGTACTGGCGGGCAACTGGTACCTGGGGCAGTTGATCGGGGCACGGACACAGGGCCAGGAAGGCTTGCGGATGCGGGACTTCCGCTTGCCGGACGTATTTGTCTGGGTGCTCGTCGGATCATCCGGTGCGGCGCTGGTCAGTCTGGTCGGAAATGCCGGAGTCTTCGAGCATCTGGCGTGGAACGCGCTTTTCATTGCGCTGTTCCTCTATGGCGTGCAGGGACTGGGAATACTGTGGTCGCTGCTCGACCGTTTCGAGATCGCACGCGGGATTCGTATCGGCGTGGGCGCCGCCCTCGTGATACTGGTCCTGGTGCCCGGGGCAAACATCCTGGTGCTGCTGGGGCTGCCGGGACTGGGCGTGGCCGAGACGTGGATACACTTTCGCAGTACTGAAAGGAGCTAGAGGGGATATGAAAGTCATTTTGAATAGCGATGTGAGCAATCTCGGAGAAGAGGGAGACGTCAAGGACGTTGCCGACGGCTACGCACGAAACTTCCTGATCCCCAGGGGGATGGTCATGCCGTACTCGCGGCAGAACCTCGCACTCATCGAAAGCCGCCGTGCGACCATCGAGAAGCGCAAGGAAGACAAGCGCGAGCAGGCCAAGTCCGCGCGCGAGCGTCTCGAGGGCGAGACACTGACCATACAGATGACCGCGGGCGAGCGGGGCAAGCTCTTCGGTTCCGTCACGAGTCAGACCATTGCCGAAGAGCTCGAGAAGCGCGGCATCGAGGTCGAACGCAAGAAGATCGACATCGAAGACGGAACCATCAAGACCCTTGGTACCCATACCGTGCGCGTGCGCCTCTACGCCGAGGAAGAGGCACAGCTAAAGGTCGTGGTGGAGCCGGACGAGAAGAGCGCCGCCCGTCAGCAGTCGGCGCCGGCCGCCGAGGCCCGGCCTGAGGAGGCCTCTGCCGCGGAAGCCTCTGCCGCGGAAGCCTCTGCCGAAGAGGCCGGCGGCGAGGAAGTCCCCGCCGGGGATGCGGCGACTGCGGTGGCCGAAGATGAAGAAGCGGTTCCTGCAGAGACCGGCACCGAAGCGGAAGCTGCGGAAGAAGAAGCCGCAGAAGAAGAAGCCGTCGAAGAAGAGGCCGCAGAAGAAGAGACGCTCGAGGGTGAGGAAGATCGGGAGTAACCTCTCGTCGGAATGAACGGGGAGTCACTGAAAGACAGGGTACCGCCTCACAACACCGAGGCCGAGGCTGCAACCCTGGGCGCGATACTGCTCGATCCCGAGGCGCTCGGGCGCGTCCTTGTCTATCTTCGCGCCGACGACTTCTACCGCAACGCCAACGCTCGCATCTTCCAGGCCATACTCAATCTCTCCGAACGGGCCGAAGAAATCGATATCATCACCGTCACGCAGGAGCTGCGCGCCGAGGGCGCGCTCGACAACGTCGGCGGTCCGGGGTACGTCTCCTCCCTCACCGGGGCGGTGCCGACCAGCGCCAACGTCGAGTATTACGCCCGTATCGTCAAGGAATCCAGCCTCAGGCGCAAGCTGCTGCGGGTGTCGAATGAGATCATCGCGACGATCTACGACGACACCCGCGAGAGCCGCAAGGTGGTCGAAGAGGCCGAGCGGCGCATCTTCGACATTGCGGACAACCAGCACACAGAGAGCTTTCGTAAGGCCAAGGACATTGTTCAGGAGACCGTCGAGGCCATCGAGCGCCTCTACAAGACCAAAGACAGCTACACCGGCGTGCCCTCGGGCTTCCCGGATCTCGATAACATGCTCAGCGGATTCCAGGACTCCGAGCTCATCATCATCGGGGCCCGGCCGTCGGTGGGAAAGACCGCCCTTGCGCTGACCATGGCGGCCCACATGGCAATACACCAGCACATCCCGGTAGGGTTCTTCACCGCGGAGATGTCGAACATGGCGCTCATGCAGCGGCTCATTGCCTCGGAGGCCAGGATCGGGTCCCAGACGATCAGAACGGGTATGCTCAAACCCTCGGACTTCAAGAGTCTCACCGACGCGGCCGGCCTCATCTACGAGTCGCCGCTGTGGATCAATGACACGCCCAATATCCCGCTGCTCGATCTGCGCGCGCAGGCGCGGCGTATGGTTGCGCAGCAGGGCATACGTGTCCTGTTTGTCGACTACATCACCCTCATCACCTCCGAGAACACCGAGCTTCCACGACACGAACAGGTCGCCGAGATCTCTCGATCACTCAAGGCACTTGCACGTGAGCTGAGAGTGCCGATTATCGCCCTCTCCCAGTTGACCCGTGATTCCGAGGGGAAGCGCCCCTCACTTGCCAGCATTCGTGAGTCGGGCTCTATCGAGCAGGACGCAGACGTGGTAATCTTTCTCCATCGCGAGCGGGGAAGCGAGCGGACCGGCGACGAGCACCCCAGTGTCGTCGAGACCGAGCTCGTCGTGGCGAAGCAGCGGAACGGCCCGGTGGGAACCGTGAAAATCGCGTTCGTGCCGAAGTACACCAAGTTCGAGTCGCTCCGCCAGGAGCCGGTGTAACCCCTGAGCCCGTGTAGCCGGGGCCCGGGCTATCACCAGAAAGGAGGCTGAGAGAGCATGGCGTTGAAGGACGAGTACAATTTCGACGATCTCGAGAACGAAGCGGAGACCATGGTGGTCGAGGAGCTCGAACGCCAGCTTTCGCTCGAGGAGAACGCCGGGGTCTGTCGCACCGAGGAGTGCGTGCTCGACATGGCGGCCTATGCGCTGAACCACGTTCCCCCGTTGTACCGTGCCACGCTTCTCGGCCGGGTGTACAAGCCTGCGCTCGATGAGAAACACTACGGCGAAGTGCGCGATGCAGTCGCCGAAGCCATCCGTGTTGTCAGAGAGAATCCGCCGTCCGACCTGAGTTGATTACCGGCGGACGCACCGGGATCAATCCGGAAGCGTAAGGCGGAAGGATTCGGTCTCGGTATTCGCGTTGATCGCAGCCACGAAGCGCTCCGCCTGATCTGATGAGGCGTAGAAGCGGCCGGCGGCAGTGATGAGCGCCCATCCCCCATCCTTGAAGAAGTACAGATCCCCGGTGCGCTCTCCGCTCTCGGGCTCCCACAGCGTGGCGCTCCCGTCACGATTGAGCGACCAGAGGTAGCCGCCCGAGCTCTCGAGGCGCTGCGCGGCGTGCGTGGTGCCGCCGTAGACCTCGTCCTCCTCATCGGTCACGCGTGTTATCCCCGAGCGACCGATGGAGGTGTAGACCGCGCCGCTTTCGGGATCGATGGCAAGGTTCCCGTCGAGATACTCACCGGGAAGGCTGAAGACGGAGGTTCTGCGGGTGAGATCGGCCGAACCGGAGAACCGGGTGACGGTAGTTTCGGTCTCGTCCTCCCGTGTGATGCCGAGCGCGTAGAGGTCGCCCGTCTGCCGGTCGTAGGCGAGGTCGAAGACCAGGAAGGCCTCGGTCTCGAGTCCTACCGTTTCGCGGGTGAGCGGATCGATGGTGAGAACCGCAGACTCGAAGGAGCTCGCGCGCGCCTTTCCGACGACGATTCCGTACTGCTCCGTGCCGGC
>JAWLDL010000181.1:0-5123 GCA_041686675.1 Spirochaetia bacterium
TGTACTCCTCGGGCCCGCCGAGTCGCGCGCCGCTCGCCGGCTCACTGCCGCTCGCCGGCGCCGCGCTGCGGGCCCTGCGGGGTACCGCTACGCGTCCTCGCCTCCTCGCGGGCGGGGGCATGCCGGCAGCCCGGGATTCGCACGGGGCGGCTGTCGCGTGATGGTCGCGTGGGAGACACCTTCACCGGCGACTGGGACGGAACGTCGTTCTTGCTGGCCAAGAGCTTGAGTTCTTCCATCATCGATTCGGGCCAGCGCAACGAGATCGTCTTCGTGGACGGATTGGGGTTCGGGAACACGCCGCGCTTGGCCTTTCACCAATCAACGTACTCGGTCGAGTCTTGCTCGGCCCAAAACTGCCGTTCCTCTTCTTCGTTCCTGAACGTTGGTATCTCTTTCACGCCTGATACACCCTTTTCTCGCGGCGACTCATGTCACGTGCCGATATCACCGTAGCCAAATCGCCGGCAGCCTCAGCCGGCTGCGGCCGCAATAAGGCCTCTTCGCTCGTCCACCCTCGCCTGTGGATATGCGCAAAATGCCCGACGTGTTGTGAATAGCCAGAACCGCGCGCAACTTCTGACGCGTATAGAAGACCTTCGCTACGCTCCACCCTCGAGCGCTTCGTCGATAATGCGGTTACCAAGCGCTCTCAATCCATCCGGGTCTCCAGCGGCTACTGACATATACTCGGCATAGCGACCAAAGAGTTTCATGCTTTGGCGCAGAAGGCTCGAGCGGCCTTCACGACTTTCTCTCTCACGCTCCACGACGGCCTGAACGAGGACGCCCGTGGCGTGCCGGTACGTCGCCGCGTTCGGTCGTTCCAGAATTTGAACCCACTCGTCTTCACCAAGAACAGCGAGAGCGTCGAACCCCATAGTGGCCTGCCACCACCTTGATATCTCAGCTCGCTCATAGAGCCGACGGAGGCAGTTCTTCTTGGAGCCAAGAAAACGGCTGGCCGAACCGTTGAGCGATTCAGGGAAACGCCAGACCACAAGCTCGGGTGCAACGAATACAGTCATGAAGACCCACAGTGCCGGTCGGACTGCCTGCCATTTGGCGATATCACATTCCTCAAGAGGATGTCTGGCTAGAATCCGGTCAACCTCCAGCCGGCGGTGCTGCGTCACGGTCCTGTCGTCCAATTCATCCGCACCAACTCTCACAACAAGAGCTCGGAAAGGCTGCCGGGTCTTCCCTCTGGTGATCTCCCTTCTTGGCGATGCGAAACCGATTGTCGCGGGAATCGACGGACTGGAGGTCTCTGAGAGGCATCTCAACACCTTGTCGTGCGATTTTGATCGTGTTCCCGACATCATGTGCCAGAAGCTCCGGTGCGATGAGAACCAATTCCACGCCGGGGCCATCCATCGCTCCTCGAAACGGTGACCCTGCGTTGGGCACGCCACGACGGCGTGCATGGACCGACAGGAGGCCCGGGCCTTCTTTTCTTCGACGATGTTCTCATCACCGACTAGGTGTACGCGATCATGAAACCAGGGACAACCACGCAAAGCGCGTCCAACAGAAGACGTCGCTCGAAGGCCGCACCTGGGCCATTGACTCTATGTCAAATACGACATAGTCTATTGTGGTGGGACACGAGGGAAAGCCGCTCATCTGGATGGCGGGTGAGATCAAGACTCCTCCATTCTCCGCCACCGCACGGATCGAGGCTGGAACCCTCCTGCGGAGGCTACAACTCGGGGAGAGCATCGGCTTGCCTCACGTGCGTCCGATGCCGTCGGTCAGCAGGCGGTGTTACGAACTGCGCGTTCGCGATGCGGAGCAGAACTGGAGAATCGTCTACCGAGTTGATGAGGATGCCATCGTCATCGTGGAGGTGTTCGCCAAGAAGACCAGAGCGACACCGAAGAAAACAATCGAAACCTGTAGAGCTCGGTTGCGGGCGTACGACCGCCTGATAAGGGATGAATGAGATGAAAAAAGCACGTTACGATCGTCTGAAGCAGGCTGGCTGGACGGTAGGAACGACCGCTGAGTTTCTGGACCTGACCGAAGAAGAGGCAGCCTTGATCGAGATGAAGCTTGCCCTGGCCCATAGCCTTCGGGAGCACCGGGATGCTCAACACCTCACGCAGGAGCAGCTCGCCAAGATGCTCGGATCAAGCCAATCGCGCGTCGCGAAGATGGAGGCGGCAGATCCAAGCGTGTCGATGGAGCTTCTCGTTCGTTCTCTTTTGATGCTTGGCGCAACTCGGAAGGAAGTCGGCCGCGTGATGGCTCGAGGCCCTGCGGTCCCCGCCGCGTAGAAACCGCCGACAGTACGGGACTGAACGATTATCCGCAACACAGTCGTACGGTGTGCAGATCCTCGATGGGCCCAGTGGGGAACACTTTGGGATTTCGCGGATTCGTTTACGGTTCGGTGTTGTCAGAGTGAGGAGTGGTCGCGACGGATCCACGGCTTAAGTAGGTCGAGCGCGAATGAAGAACAGATATGGATAAGCTTCTCCGTAGCGTCGAGCACCGTTTGCTGGAGTCGATCGTCAGTTCACCGCCGCCTTGTTCTCGAAGGCGACAAGCAGACCGCGCTTTCCATACTGCGTGATCTGGTCCATGCTCACATATCGTTCAAGACGCTGTCTGAGCGGTCCGGCTTCGACGAGAAGGGGCTCCATCGGATGCTCAGCAGTCGAGGTAATTCAACGACGCAGAACCTCTCTACGCTGTTGCACCCCATCGAGAAGGCCCTCGACCTGCAGGTTGAAATGAAGGCTGTATAGCCCGCCCGTCCTCTCCTGCCGCGTTGCGGCGGTCCTCTCCCCAATGCTCCCCACGTGGTCCATCGAGCAGACCATCGAGACCGTGACGCGGTGCTCGGCCGTTGACGGTGCGGCCCCGTAGCATTATAAAACCGGCATGAAATCGCTACACATCCGGGATGTCGACGAGGCCACACTTGCCCGTCTCCGGCGGCTCGCGGCGCTGCATCACCGCTCCCTGCAGGGCGAGGTCCGTGCCCTTCTCGAGGAGGCAGCTCGCCGCGCCCCCGAGGTCGGAGATGATGCCTCGCTTCCGATCACCACGGTGTCGGTCGGTGTCGAGGGCAGCTTGCGTCGGGAGGACATCTACGATGGAGCGCGGTGAGATCGCCTTTGCCGAGATGCGCGCACTCTCGCCCGAGGCGTTTGAGGCGGAGTTGCCGGTGTAAGCTGCCGGTGGTCCGCAGCCCGCGTGAAACACCGGACACACAACGCTTGACCGGAGACGGTATCCATGCATAGCATGTATCCATGCAAAAGATGCAGATTCTGTTTCCCGAACCTCAACTTGCCCGCCTCAGGCGGATCGCTGACGCAGAGGACCGGCCGGTAAGCGAGATCATCCGCGGCGCGGTGGACTTCTGGCTTTCGCGCTACGGCGAGTCGGAGCCGGGTGCGGTCACGGAGAGCCCGCCGATCTACAGCTGCGGCGAAATTCTCACCCCGGCGGAGGACCTGCGCAACAGGGCACACGAGGACGGCGAGCAACAGTGAACAGCATCGACACGAACATCCTGCTCTACGCCATCAATCGCGACTGCTCCGAGCACGGGGCGGCAATCCGCCTGGTACGGCGAGCGCTTGCCGAGCCGTCGTCCTGGATCGTGGCAGACCAGGTCTGGTTTGAACTGTATCGGCTTCTGCGTAATCCTTCCGTCCTGGGCGCGCCACTCTCCGCCGCCGACGCCGCTGAGACAATCGAATGGTATCGCGGGCGGTCGGGATGGCTTTCATGCGCCTGGGAACCGGATCTCATGCCCCGACTCTCTGCAGCGTGGCGGCGCGGCGCCTTCTCGGCTCGCCTTACCTTCGACGCCGTGTTGGCAGTAACCCTCAAGGCCCATGGGGTGAGAACTCTCTACACCCGCAACACCCGCGACTTCCAGACACTCGAGATGTTCGAGGTACGCGACCCCATCGACGTATCAATCACCTAGCACGCTGCCTCAGGAGCCCGACTCCGGTTCCAGAATTGCCGCGCGACCGGACGGAAGAAGCACCAGGCTTCCTCTTGTCGTCTCGCCGACGGTGGTGACACGCGCTCCCGCTTCGAGCGCGCCGAAGGAGTCACCGACCCGGGGATCACGCAGGAGATGGGCCTCGGTGAGCGTTTGCTCGGTGCCGAGCGAATCGGCGACGGCGAGCACGCTCAGATCCACATATCCCGTTTTGCCGTCCGGAGTTGCGACGCGGACAAGGTCCCCGGAGGCGCCCGAGACGCGTACGGCCGTTCCCGCTGCCAGCTCGGCAATCAACGGCGCGGGCGGCGGCCCGGGCTCGGACTGAAGATCGGCCTCGGCTCCGTCGAAGGTGTCCCCTGCGCCCTGCAGGAAGGGGTTGCGGTTGGTGTGGGGAACAGGGCTGATAGCGACTCGCGGGAGCTCCGCGGGGGCTTCCACGCGGCGGGCCACCTGCACCCAGCCTCCCAGCAGTTCCACGTGCTCGAAGGCCGGGGGATCGACGACCGGCGGGTCGATGAAATACGCCCAGGGATCCACGGGTCGCCGCCAGCCGCCCTGATAAATGCCGATGTGAAGATGCGGCGGTGTGGTGCGGGCGTTTCCGGTGTTGCCCACCGTGCCGATGACGTCGCCGGCCTTCACCTCCTGTCCCCGGCGCACGAGCTGCTCCTCGAGGTGCGCATAGTAGAGCATGATGCCGCGGTCCTCATCACGCAGCACGATGACGTTCCCGCCGCGGTCGCGTCGGCCGACGCGCGTCACCGTGGCATCGCCGGTTGCGAGCACGGGTGTGCCGCGCGGAGCGAAGATATCAACGCCGTGGTGGATGCGCCGTCCGCCGTCGCGGTCGTCGCCGAAGAAGCTCCAGATATCCGCGGCCGAGGCCTCCTCGACGGGAAACGCAAGCGCGGCACCGGTGGTCACCCGCACCTCGAAGCGCCCACCGCGCAGCAGCTCGGGCTGCAGGCGCAGCAGATAGTACTCGTTGGACCGCGCCTCGAACGCAATGAGCCCTTCCCCCCTGGGGCTGCTCGCAACGAGCTCCGGCTCCGCATCTTCGGCCTCCGGCACGCGAAACACGTCGGCGAAGTAGCGCTCGTGCTCGGCCTCAATGAGGATCTCCACACGACGCCCCCGGGAGACCGGAAAC
>JAWLDL010000182.1:0-5112 GCA_041686675.1 Spirochaetia bacterium
GCCACGCCCCGCCGTTCGACGGCGGCCACCGCCTGCCCCCCGATGAGGGGGGCTGGACCGGGGTGTACGCGCCGAGCCCGATCGCCCACCGCGACGGCGCGCCTGCCCCTCGCGAGATGTCGCTCTCCGATATCGAAGGAGTGGTGGAGGCGATGGCCCGCGGCGCTGCTCGCGCCGTTGAGGCGGGCTTCGACTCGGTGGAGCTCCATTTTGCGCACGGATATCTGGTACACGAGTTTCTCTCGGGGCTTTCGAACCTGCGCGAGGACAGCTATGGAGGCGCCTTTGCCGGGCGCACGCGGCTTGCACTCGAGATCCTGGACGCGGTGCGGGCGCGTGTGCCGGAGCGCACCGCAGTGCTGGTACGGCTCTCGGCCACGGACTGGGTGGACGATCCCGCGGCCTGGACGATCGAGCAGACGGTAGAGCTCTCGCGTGAGCTCAAGGCTCGCGGCGCCGACCTCATCGATTGTTCATCGGGTGGCGTCAGCACCGATCAGGTGGTGGATTCAGGGCCGGGGTACAACACCGCGTTTGCAGAGCGGGTTCGACGGGAGGCTGACATTCCCACCGGTGCAGTCGGCGAGATCACCTCCGCCGAGCAGGCCGAGCACATCATTCGCACGGGACAGGCCGACCTCGTGCTCATGGGCCGCGAGCTCCTTCGCCGACCCTACTTCCCTCTGGCGGCCGCGGCGCGACTGGGCGGCGAGATCGCGTGGCCGAAGCAGTACCGCCGGGCGCGTCGGGGGTAGCCGGCCGGACTATGGGCGGGTGCCGGGCGCGTCAGGAGCGGACCCTGCGCAGGATCTCGTTTGCCCGCGTGATTTCCTCGGCGTTTACCGTGTGGGGCATGCCGGGGTAGAGCTGCATGTCGGCGGCAGCCCCGGCGTGTGTGAAGGCCTCATGGGTCTCCCGTACACGCTCTGCGGGAATATGCGGATCAACATCGCTGCAGCCGAGGAACACAGGTGTGCCCTCGAGATCGCCCGCGGGACGGAACTCGGTTCCGGGCGGTCCGATGAGGCCGCCGCTCAGCGCGATGACGCCGCCGAAGCGGCCGGGATGGTAGAAAACGTAGTCCGAGGCGAGACAGGCACCCTGGCTGAAACCGAGAAGCACCGTATGCTCGCGGTCCACACCGGCCGCTGCCAGCTCATCGATGATGTGGTCGATGACGGCGAAGGCGGCGTCGATCCCTGCCTGATTCACCTCCCGTGGCGCGAGAAAACTCTGCGGATACCAGACATTGCCCCCGGCCTGGGGAGCGAGGATGGTGAGGCCGGTGGTGTCGAGCTCGTCGGCGAGGCCGATGATACTCTGCGCCGAGGCGCCCCGCCCGTGGAGCATCACAAGCGCAGCCTCGGCATCGGTCGGGTCGGCTCCTGTCTCGACTGTATTCTGCCCGCTCGTCCAGCTCATTCCCCACTCCTTCGGGTGCGATGCTGCGGGAGAAAATACGATTCGATTCACGAAAACGCAACTCCGATTCGCGCCTGCTCTTTGACCCGACCGGGGGGTCATTACTACACTTGAAGTATGCACGTACATTATCACAGGCAATTCGGTAGTGGTTCGCTTGCGCGAGCCGTAGTTATTGGACTGGTGATTGCGCTTTTTCTCGCACCGGGCGCAGTCGCGCAGAGCAGTGGAGGTGGAGATGTGTCGGAAGGTGATCTCGAGAGCTTCGCGGTCGCTCTGCAGGACGTCCAGGAGCTCCGACAGGAGATGGCCGAGGAGACACAGCAGGCCGTCGGCGAATCACCCCTCGAGCAGCAGCGGTTCGAAGAGATCTACGAAGCACGTCAGAGTGGCGGGCAACAGGACGCCGGCACGACCGACGCCGAGAACCGCCAGTTCGAAGAGCTCATGAGTGAGATCCAGAAGATCCAGCAGCAATCGAACGAAGAGATGGTGCAGGCGGTCGAGGAGGAGGGTTTGAGCGTCCAGCGCTTCAATCAGATCGCCCAGGCGATCCAGCAGGACCCCGAGCTCCAGCAGCAGTTCCGTGAAATGCAGTCCGGTAGCGGTTCCTGAGCAGTCGATGACGCCGATCCCGGCGGGGGAAGCCCCGGCCGGTGACGGGCATCCCGGTCGGGTCAGTCGCGGCCGGCGAGAAGCTCGAAGACAGCCGACACATCTTCTTTTCCGAGGCCGGCACGTGTCGCCATGGCATAGACCTCTTTGACCGAAGCGCCACTGGGCATCGGCGCCCCGGCTTCGTAGGCGGTCTGCGCGATGAGGTGAAGATCCTTGTGCGCGAGCTCGAGCGGGAACTGCACGGGATACTCGCGCTTCTCGAAGTTTTCGCGTTTTCCGCTGAGAAAGGGCGCCGTCATGGGACCCCCGATCAGCGTGTCGAACATCAGATTACGGTCTATTCCGAGGCGCTCGCCGAGATTGGCTGCCTCCGAGAACCCCGCAAGCGCATGCGCGAGCATGTAGTTGATGACCATCTTCAGCGACGCGCCCTTGCCTACGTCCCCGACATGAATCGTCTTCGAGCCGATGGCATCGAAGATGGGCTGCGCTTCGGCCACATCTGCCTCGCTCCCGCCGGCCAGGACGATGAGCTCACCGGACTCCGCCGGTGTCGTGGTGCCCGCGACCGGCGCATCGACGAATCGGATGCCGCGCCCCCGGGCGAAGGCATCCATGGTGCGGGAGAAGGAGGGATTGACCGTGCTGCAATCTATCCACAGTGCGCCCTTTTTGAGCGTGCCGAGAAAGCCCTGTTCTCCGCTCGAGACCCGGGCGACGACGTCGGGGGAGGCGAGCATGGTGATAACGACGTCGGCGTCGGCCGCCGCGGCTTCCGGAGTCTCGCGGAATCGGGCGCCGGCGGCGACGAGGTCGTCGGCCTTCTCGCGGGTGCGATTGTAGACGATGAGGTCTTTCTGCAGTCGGGACTGAATGTTGGCGGCCATGCGGCTTCCCATGAGACCGAGGCCGATGAATGCGATGTTCATGTGTGTTCCTCCGTGCGTGCGTTTCCGCTGTCGGCGTGCGGCGTTAACGTCCGAGTGAGCTGCGATGGGCTTCGGCGTACTCGCGGTACCTCGCCGCCGAATCCTCGAAATCCCGCATTTCCTCGGCGGTAAGCTCGCGCAACGGTTTCGCCGGTACGCCGCCGAAAAGCAGACCCGACTGTACCACCGTACCGGGCGTCACCACCGCTCCGGCAGCCACCATTGCGTATTTCTCCACGACAGCGCCGTCGAGTACGACGGCGCCGATCCCCACGAGCGCGCGGTCTTCCACCGTGCAGCCGTGAAGCACGACCTTGTGGCCCACGGTTACCTCGCTTCCGACGACGACCGGATGCGTGTCATGGGTGACGTGGATGACGCTGCCGTCCTGGATGTTGGTACCCTCGCCGATCCGGATGTAGTGGATGTCACCGCGCACGACGCTTCCGTACCAGATGCTCGAGTCGCGCCCGATTTCCACATCGCCTATGACATATGCACCCGGCGCAACGAAGACGTTTTGCCCCAGCGTTGGCTCTAGCCCCTCATAGGGGAGAACTCCGTCAGCCTGCAACCCCGGCCTCCTCGAAACGAGCGAGAAAGTCCGCCGATGTGGTGTAGTTGCTCTCGCTCACCAGCGTTCCCTTCCTGTAGTAGCGGATGTAGGGAATCTCGTAGTTTCCGAAGTGATTCTCCTTGAACGCCATGAACTGAGGAAAGAAATCGACCTTGTCATAGACGAACTCGAGCACGGTAATGTCGAAGTCTTTCGGCTTCCCGCGCCGTTTCATGAATCCGAGCCAGACGTTCATGGAGGTCCACTGCGGGCACCACCCCTGCGTCATCACGACCGCGACGTTCCTGTCCGCGTTTCTCACATCCTCGCCGAACTCCCCCTGTTCCATGGCGAAGCGGGCCTGTTCTTCCGAGAGCTGGGCACGTTTGAGCATCTGTCCTCCT
Source organism: Spirochaetia bacterium (assembly GCA_041686675.1). Classification (GTDB taxonomy): domain Bacteria; phylum Spirochaetota; class Spirochaetia; order DSM-27196; family PWMO01; genus JAAAOH01. The sequence goes on from JAWLDL010000182.1 coordinate 3,930, forward strand.
GTGGAGAGTGTACAAACTGTCGCGAGGCAGGGCAACGCGGGATCGCGACGGCGCCCCCGCGACGGCGCCCCCGCGGCGCGGCCCTGCGACCGCCGGCTCCGCGCCGCGTTCGCCGCCGGCGCCGCGCCTACCAGGTGTACGCGTTTCCCGTGTACTCGAGGTCGTCGGGCGGATACTGGTTCCGATAGGTGAACAGTAGTCGCAGGCTGACCATGCGGCCGTCGTACTCGATGTAGGTGTGGTCCCAGTCTACCGGACCGCCGTTGAGTGCGAGGTCGTAGCGCGCGCGGTGCCCCGGGGGGAGGCCCTCGTCAAAGCCGACCCGCAGAGCCTCGACCTCCCGCACGCGTACGGTGTCGGGCGCGCCGCTTCCATACCACAGTTGGACGAAGCCCACCCGGTGCATCATGGCGCGCGCGTGGAGCGCGTCGTAGGCGCTGAGGGAGAACGGCTCGGGAGAAGGTATGATGATGTGCGGGGGGCTGCGGTCGAGCTCGATCTGCTGGGCGCCCAGTTCCGGCAGAACTATGGCGAACAGGAGCACGGCGAACGGGAGGAAATACGCTCCGGCGGGAACGGCACGGGACATCCTACCAGGAGTTTCGGCGTATCAATCGGCAAAGTGGAGCATCGGCACGCGAATCCTGAACCTCGTCTCCACGTCCCGATGTACCTCGATGTCACCCTGCAGCTGTCGCACCAGGGACACCACGAGCCGCAGCCCGGTGCTCCCGCTCTCGTGCAGTTCCACGTCTTCGGGAAACGCGGCCGCGTTGTCGGCGACCTCTATGAGAAAACATCGACCGTCATCTTCCTCCCGCCCCGTGACACGGAAGTGGTTCTCCCGCGCAGGGGAAAAGGCGTGTTTCACCGCATTGAGCGCGAGCTCGCTCACGATGAGCCCGAGCGGCGTCGCGCTTCTCGCCTGCATCGGGCGGGGCGGCACGTCTACCTCGACGGTCACGCCCGCCCGCTCTCCCGGATGAAAGACGCCGCCGAGGATGTCGGCGATGTAGGAGCGGAGGTCCACCGTGTCCGTCTCCTCCCGAACGGCGAGTCGCTGGTACAACACCCGCAGCGCCCGAACCTGATGGTAGAGGTCTGCGAGGTCATAGCCGTCGGGGAGCTCGCTCTCGGAGAAGTGGACCAGTGACTGTACCAGCGCGAGGTTGTTCTTGATGCG
>JAWLDL010000183.1:0-5110 GCA_041686675.1 Spirochaetia bacterium
GAGGGTCGATCATTCTTATGCTCCTCGTGGCGGCGGACAGCTCTTCGGGCCGCCGCCGAGATCGACGACGGCGCCGGTCTTGTCGCGGCTGTAGCGCATGGGAGTGAACTGCTGTGCGGAAAACACCGGGCCGTCGACGCAGACCCGCAGGCCCTCCGGGGTCGCGCACTTGCCACAGATTCCGATGCCGCAGGCGGTGATGCGCTCTACAACATGATAGATGCGCTCGGGTGACACGATCCGCCGCTCGACGGCGTCCACCTGCGAGAGGACGATCTCGGGGCCGCAGTTGTAGAAAACCGTGTCCGCGTTCGCCGGCTCATCGGTGAGAAGACGCTCGAGCGCATCCACGGCGACGCCCTCGAGACCGCTGCTGCCGTCTTCGGTGGCAAGTACGACGGGGCCGAGGGCCTCGAGGCGGTCGAGAAATGCGGTTTCGGCCACGCTTCTCGTGCCGAGCGCGAAGCGCCTGGGGCCGACGTGACTCTGCGCCGCACGAAGAATCGGGGCGATGCCGCACCCGGCTCCGACGAAGACGACCGAGGCATTCCGAGGGAAGCTGAACGCCCGACCGTAGGGTCCCCGGATGCGCAGGACGGTTCCCGGTTCGGTTGCAGCGAGCGCCCGGGATGCGCGTCCCACGCCGCGAACGAGAAGCTCGAGCCCGCCGTTCTCGTTGGAGGCAACGGAGTAGGGCTTGGACTGATCACGCGCTGTTTTCACGAAAACGAACTGCCCCGGCCGCGCCGGCATCGACTCGTGAAAGGCGAGAAGCGCCAGGTCAGGTGCGAGCTTCTCCTTCGACCGCACGATGAAGGGGTGATACTCGAGCGCCTCCTTCTGCAGAACGAGGCGATGTGCCTCATCCTCTCCGGTCTCCAGATCGCTCTCGAGCCTCTGGAAGTACTCGACGATTCCGGCGCTGTCGAGCTCGGCGAGAACCGACCCTATGGCGATCGGCGCATCGGGCGCGATCTCGTCGATGCGTCGGATGTCGGCTGCCGATCCGACGCCGCCCATGGCGATGACCGGTATGTCCGTCTCGCGCCTGAGGCGGGTGAGCGTATCGATAAGCACCGGAAAGAGGGGCCGGCCTGAGAGCCCGCCGTAGCCGTTTGAGAGTTCCGGGTTCGGGCCGCCGAGGGTGTTTACCAGGCTCAGAGCGTCCGCTCCGGCATCCACCGCCGCCCGGGCCACCGCGATTACGTCAGGGACCCCGGCGTTCACCTTTACCACGATCGGCGTGTCGGTTGCCTCCCGGCAGGCACCGACGATTTCGGTGACACTTTCGGCGTCCGAGCCGATGAGAATGCCGGCCTTGTCCGCGTGTGGGCACGAGAGATTGAGCTCGATGCCGTCGACGGCCGAGCCGAGGCGGTCGAACGCGCTCACGCAGCGGACGAAGCGCTCGGCGGTGCTCTCGCCGATCTGCGGCATGAGGAACACGCCCTCAGGCACGGCGGCTGCGAGCAACTCGAACGTCGCGAGGGTTTCCTCGAGCCCGGGGTTCGCGTAGCCGACGGCATTCCACAGCGAGTCGGCGGTCGGCTGCACGAGGATGTCCTCGGCATAGCCGCTCGTCCCTTCGATGGTGGTGCTCTTGCCGACGTAGAATCCGAGGGAGTCGATACGGGTCAGCATCCATCGCGCAACATCGGCATTCGTGGCAACCACCCCTGAGGGAAAGCCGAAGCGACCGCGAAGCTGCTTGCCGAGAAAGGCGAACCCGCTCACCCTGACCGCCCCCGCCGCTCGCCGCGCCCTCCGCGCCTGCGATCGCCGTTGAGCGACTCGTTGAGCTCGCGGGCGGCCGCAGCCTGCTGCTGCGGCGTCGAGGCGGAACCGTCAGGAAACATCAACGCCCGGCCCGCGTTCACAATCACCTGATCCTCCTCGAAGACACGCCACACAGGAGCGGCCTCGCCGCCCTGGGCGCCGACTCCCGGCATGAGCACGACCATATCCCGCCCGATGGTGGAGCGGACCGTTGCAAGCTCCTCTTCGGTTATGTGATTGGCGGGGCTCGGCGCGCCGACCACGACCGCATCGGCGCCGGCTGCCCGGGCTTCCTCGGCGATGTAACGATACTGCGGATCATCACCGCCGGGGATCAGCTTCGACTTCTCGCGACCGTACTCGGGGTTACTCATGAGGCACAGCACGATGATGCCGACGCCGCGCCCGTGTGCCTGCTCCACCGCCTCGGCCACGTTGCCTGCGAAGGGCGCGAAGGTGACCGCATCCGCCCGGCGGGCGGCGTAGAAGAACCCCGCGTCGTTCGTCGCGCCGATATCCGCAAGCTTGGCATCCTCTATGACGAGAAGCCCGAGATCGCGGGCGGCGGCGCAGACCTCTTCCACGATCTCGATGTCCCCGGGACCCTTCCAGTACTGAACGTTGGGTTTGATCGCCGCACAGTGGGGAGCAACGGCTTCCAGGTACTCGAGGGCCCAGCGCCGCCGGTCGGCGCCCGCAGCAAGCCCCTTCTCACCCCGCCCGAGCTCCGCCACGGGCGGGTCGAGCCCGGCGCAGAGTACCGAACTCCGCCGTGCCACGGCTTCTTTCCACGCATCCGAAAAGCTCATCATGCCTCGCCATCCTGTCGGGGGAGCCGATACCCCCGGCGACCGAGGAGCTCGAGGAGCTCCTCTCGGTGCCCGGGATATCCGACTTCCAGGATGCGCATGCCGCGTCGAACCTCGGATTCTTTCGGACTCTCGAGCATTCGGCCGAGGGGCTCGATATGGCTGCGCAGCGCCTCAACAGCCCAGGCCGTCTTGTCGGCCCGTCGCCGTTCCAGCGAAGCATACATCCCGTCGGATATGTATTCAATATCGCGCAGATAGCGCCAGGCCTCGCCGTCGAGGGGAACTACCGCGGCCGACGGAATACCGAGCTCCTCGAGGATGCCGACCCCGTCTTCGAGTCGGTCTACGAAGAAGAAGGCGTGGACGATCTCACCACCTGCAGCCCGCAGCACCGGCGCCCATACGTCGCGCATGGAGGAACCCTGGTTGTTGAGATCCGCCACGTGCACGATGCGGCGCCCCGCCGGCGAGGCGCCGAGCAGGCGTCCATCCTTGTAGATCTTGACGTGAGGCTTCTCGAGGGACGCGGCGACCGGGTTGGAGAAATCCCAGTCCCGCGACTCCCCGCCGGAGACTGCGTCGAATGCATCGACGCCCACCGTCGCCTCGATGAGCTCGCAGAGGGCGTCGACTGAACGCCGGTACGCGGCGCCGTCCTGCTCAACCACGATGCTCTGGATGTAGAAGGGCCCCACCTCCCCGGAGGTATACGGATACCAGGTGTCGGTGAACTGGGGTTGGCCGAAGCGAACGAGATCATCGAGACCCCGGCGCTGCAACTCGCGTAGCCGCTGTGATTCGGGCATTCTGAAACGTTGGTACCACAGCCCGCAGCGCTTGGCAAGCGGCCGCGGAACGCGGCCGCAGAACGCGGCCGCCCAAACCCTGGGTGTTTGCCCGAAGGCGCGACACCACACCGGACAGCTCGGTGTACTCCATATCAAATGCGTCGGCAACGGCCTTGTAGGTGAGCTTGCCGCCGTAGGTGTTCACACCGCGGGCAATGACCGAGTCGCGCGTGCAGGCCGTCTCGAGGCCCTGATTGGCGATTTTCAGTCCGTAGGGAAGCGTCGCGGTGGTAAGCGCGAGTGTCGCAGTCCGGGAGACGGCGCCGGGCATGTTGGCAACGCAGTAGTGCACCACCTCGTCGACGACAAAGATCGGGTCGTCATGCGTGGTCGGATGGGTGGTCTCGATGCAGCCCCCCTGGTCGACCGCGACGTCCACGATGACCGACCCCCGCTTCATGGCGCTCAGGTTCTCGCGGGTAATGAGATGCGGCGCCTTTGCTCCATGGATCAGGACCGCGCCGATGATGAGGTCGCTCTCCTCGATAACGTGCTCGAGGTGGGCCTGACTGCTGTAGAGGGTGGTAATGCGCCCCTGGAAGATATCGTCGAGGTATCCGAGGCGGTCGATATTCACGTCGAGCACCGTGACCTGGGCGCCGAGGCCTACAGCCATCTGTGCGGCGTTCGTGCCGACGACTCCGCCGCCGAGGATGGCAACTTTGCCCTTCTCCGTTCCCGGCACGCCACCGAGCAGCACACCTCTGCCGCCGTAGGGTCGCTCGAGGAACTTCGCCCCTTCCTGAATGCTCATTCGTCCCGCAATCTCACTCATGGGTCGCAGCAGCGGCAGGGCGCCTGCATCGGTTTCCATGGTCTCGTAGGCCACGCCCTTCACCTTGCGCTTCATCATCGCCTCGGTGAGCTCGCGTTCCGCGGCCAGGTGCAGGTAGGTATAGAGGATCTGGCCCTCGTGGAAGAGGTCGTACTCCTCGGGCTGCGGCTCCTTGACCTTCACGATCATGTCGGCCCGTTCGAAGATCTCCTTCGGCGAATCGACGATGCTCGCCCCGACCGCCTCGTACTCGGGATCGTCAAAACCTGCCTCGATGCCGGCATCCTTCTGCACGAGCACCGTGTGTCCGCCGCCGACGTATGCCTTCGCACCCGCGGGCGTACAGCCCACCCGATACTCGTGTCGTTTGATCTCTTTCAGAACTCCGATTGTCATGTTGCGCCTCCACCTGCATTCTCACCTGAGATGGCTGAGACGTCAACAAACTTCTTGGTTTTCGTAGAAAAAGGTTACAATTCTACGAAACAATGGATTGATAACGTCACTTGCTACGAATATTGCTCAGCCCGGGCTCAGACGAACTTCGAATAGGTCTTGAGAAGGAGGAAACTTTCGGTCTTCGAGATGCCCTCGATGGTGGAGATCTCGTTTATGAGGAAATCCACCAGGCCGTGGTTACTGTCCACGAGCACTTCGATGATGAGGTCGAAGCGACCCGAGGCGATTGACACCGACAGGACGTTGGGGAGCTCGGAGATCTCCCGAGCCTTTGCGTCGAGAACCCGTGACTCGGTGACGTTCGCGCCTATGAGGGTGAGCTGGCGGTTCGTCAGGACGTCAGGATCGATGAGACCGCGGAAGGCCAGAACGCCGGTATCCTTCATTCGCTTGATGCGCTGACGTACCGTACCTTCGGAAAGGCCGAGCTTCGCGGCGAT
>JAWLDL010000184.1:0-5102 GCA_041686675.1 Spirochaetia bacterium
AATATCTTCGTGTTTCTGGCCGCCTACTTCTTCTACATCGAGGGGGTGAACACCGTTATCCGGATGGCGACGCCCATCGCGGTGTCCATGGGCATCGGACAAACCACCCTCATCCTCGTGCTGCTGGTGATTCAGGTCACCGCCTTTCCCTTTGCCATCCTCTACGGACGGCTCGCAAAGGTCTTTACCGGCCGCAGAATGATATTCGTCGGCATTTTCGTCTACAGCATCGTGGCGGTGCTTGCCTTCCTCATGCCGTCGTTCGAGGACATGGTGACGCGCACACGGATCTTCTGGCTCGTCGCGATCCTGGTCGCCTCGTCGCAGGGCGGCATACAGGCGCTGAGCCGCTCCTACTTCGGAAAGCTCGTGCCCAAGCGCAAGTCTTCGGAGTTCTTCGGCTTCTACAACATCGTCGGCAAGTTCTCGGCCATCGTCGGGCCATTCCTCGTCGGTACCGTCACCTGGATGACCGGCGAGGAGCGCTTCGGGGTGCTCACCGTGCTCGCCCTGTTTCTCATCGGGGGATTGATCCTGATGCGCACGAAACGGGAAACGGAGATCGTGGCCGAGACGCCGCCGCCGGACATGTAGTCGGCGCCGCCGGTTGCCGGTGGCCGGTGGCCGGCGGGTTCCCGGCGCGGCCGGCGGCCGGCGACCGGCGGTTCCCGGCGCGGCGCCGCCACCGGCGGCCGCGCCCACCGTACGATCACTACAAAAACCCGCAGCTTTTTCGTATGATAGGCCCCAACATCCGGTTCGCTTGAGTGAGGAAACAGAAGATGGTCATCATCCCTGCGATTGATCTGCTTCGAGGGCAATGCGTGCGGTTGAATCAGGGCGACTACGACGAGGCGACGTTCTACGAGCGCGACCCCGTGGCGGTTGCCAGAGAATTCGAACAGGCAGGCGCGCGGCGGATTCACATCGTGGACCTCGATGCCGCGCATGGTGATAAGGCGACGAATCGCAAAAAGATACGCAAGATTCGAAAGGCAGTGAGCTGCGTGATCGAGCTCGGCGGCGGCATTCGCGCCGACGACGATGTCGAGGAGCTCCTCGATCTCGGGATCGACCGGCTGGTGCTCGGAACCACCTTCGCGCGCAAACCGCAGATCGTGGAAGGCTGGAGCGCTCACTACGGGAACGTCTTCGTGGCCGGCATCGACGCCCGCGAGGGCCTGGTGTACGTGTCCGGGTGGGAGCAGAAGACGCGGATTCAGGACACCGAGCTCGCCCGACAGGCGGCGGCAGTCGGCGCCTCGAGCGTGGTCTACACCAACATCGAGCGCGACGGCACTCTTGCCGGCCCCGACATCGAGCGCACCAGCCTCATGGCGGAGTCATCCGGTCTGCCGGTGGTGCTGTCCGGCGGTATCGGGACGGAGGCCGACGTGAAGGCGGTCGTCGAGCAGGCCCATGCGGGCGTGCGCGGCGTCATCGTGGGAAAGGCCCTCTATGAGGGAACGGTGGACCTCGAATCCCTCATCTCGACGTATCAGGGTGAGGAAGGAGCCGACTGGTAGTGAGACCGATTGTTATCGCGACGCGTGACGGGGAGATGCTCGACGCAGCCCTCGTCGACGAAAAAGGATACAAAAAGAGCCTCGAGCAGGGTCACCTGTGGACGCTCAATCCCGATACGGGACGTCTGCTGCCCCATACGCCGGCGTATCGGCTGGTGTCCATCACCGACGAGGGTCGATGGTATCGCGCGCTTGTCGAGCCGCCGGAGAGCGGCAAACCGCCGGCGGAAGCCCCCACCGCGGGCGCCGGTGACGCCGCCGGGAGCCCGGAAGGGCCCGCTCCGCAGGCCGGGGCTCGCGATGGCGAACCGCCGACGGAGGCCCCCGCCGCGACGGCCGCCGGCGCGCGGGCCGAGGTGCTCAGCCGCCTCTACGAGCTCGTGCGGGAGCGCCGGCGCACCCTGCCGGAGGGTTCGTATACCACGCACCTGTTCGGGAGCGGGCTCGAGAAGATCCGCAAGAAGACGGGAGAAGAGGCGGTCGAGCTCATCCTTGCACGCGAGCGCGGGGAGATTGTCTCGGAGTCGGCCGACCTCATCTATCACCTGCTCGTGCTTCTCTGCGCCTCGGAGATCGAGGTTTCAGAGGTCCTCGACGAGCTCACCGCGCGCCTCGAGTCATAGGCCGGCTGCAGGCCAAGTCTCGAGCGTGGGGCCGGCGCCACCCTCGAACAATACTTTTCTTTCTCACCGCTTTTGCGGTACGCTGAAGCTTCAGGAGGACATATGGCAGATTTTCCAATTGACGTATCCGGGTACCGCCCGCTTTCCTTTACCTTCGAAGAGGCGGAGCTCAGCGATGCGAAAAAGAAGCATCTCGAAGAGAACATTGCCCTCTTTCGCGATCTGATCATCTTTTACACAGCAATTGCCGCCGGGAAGGGGCTTTCCGGGCACTCCGGCGGCCCCTACAACATCGTTCCGGAGGTTCTCATCGCCGAGGGCTTCATGCGAGGCACGGGCAAGGTTGTCCCCGTTGCCTTCGACGAGGCGGGGCACCGCGTTGCCATTCAGTACGCCCTGGCGGCGATGAACGGCGAAATGCCCATGGAGAAGCTCTATCACTACCGGGCCGCGGACGAAGGCCTCTACGGGCACCCCGAGCTCGACAGATCTCTCGGCATCAAGTTCAGCTCGGGCCGGCTCGGGCACATGTTCCCCTTTGTGAATGGAGTCGCCCGCGCCAATCCCGACAAGCACGTGGTGCTTTTCGGGAGCGACGGTTCCCAGCAGGAAGGAAACGACGCCGAGGCCGCCCGCCACGCGGTGGCGCATAACCTGAAGGTTTCGGTGCTCATCGACGACAACAATGTCACCATCGCCGGGTACCCGAAGGAGTACCTGCCGGGCTTTGATCTTGCCCGAACTCTGGGCGGCCACGGCATGAGGGTCGACTCGGGAGAGGGTGAGAACTGGGAGAGCCTCTACACGCGCATCCACGGCGCTCTCACCCATGACGGACCATCGGCGCTCGTGAACACCCGCGTGATGGCGCCGGGAATCCCGGAACTCGAGGGAAAGCACACCGCCCACGACGTCGTCCCCATCGACGCCGCGATTGCCTACCTGGAGAAGCGCGGTCAGAAGAAAGCGGCCGACTACCTCAAGGGCGTCGAGAAGCCGAAGTCCGACCTCAGCTACATCGGCGTCTCGGAAGATAAGGGCAGCAATCGTAAGACCTTCGGAGCGGTCATCAATGAGATCCTCGATGAGATGCCCGAGAAAGAGCGGATCGAGAAGGTCATGGTCATCGACAGTGACCTCGAAGGCTCGACCGGGCTGAACGCCATCGGGAAGGAGCATCCGGAGGTCTACACGAAGGGTGGCGTCATGGAGCGCGGGAACTTTTCGGTTGCCGCGGGCTTTGGATTCGAGGAGGGAAAGCAGGGAGTATTCTCCACCTTCTCCGCTTTTCTCGAGATGATCGTCTCCGAGCTTACCATGGCCCGACTGAACGAGAGCAACGTGCTTTGCCATTTCTCTCACGCCGGCGTGGATTACATGGCCGACAACACCTGCCACTACGGGACCAACATCTTCTTCGCCGACAACGGTCCGCTGAACTTCCCCAAGCAGACCCGACTCTACTTCCCGGCTGATCCCAATCAGCTCCGGGCACTGGTGAAAAAGGTCTTCAACGATACGGGGATTCGCTTCGTATTCTCCACGCGATCGACCGTGCACTACGTCCTCAAGGAGGACGGCTCGAAGGTCTACGACGAAGACTACAGCTTCACCCCGGGCAAGGACGACGTGATCCGGGAGGGCTCTGCGGGATACGTGGTCACCTACGGTGAGCTCCTCTACCGGGCGGTAGACGCGGTGGACCGACTCCGAAAGGAAGGAATCGAGGTCGGGCTCATCAACAAGCCGACCCTGAACGTCGTCGACGAAGACACCATGAAAAAGATCGGCCGAACCGGCTTCGTCCTGGTCGTGGAAAGCCAGCACTTTCAGACCGGCCTCGGCTCGAAGTTCGGCACCTGGCTGCTCGAACGCGGACTGACGCCGACCTACCGGCACCTCGGTGTGACCGAGCCCGGACATGGCGGACTGGAGGAGCATGTCTTCCATCATGGAATCGACTCAGGTTCCATTCAGAAGACCGTCCGGGAATTGACCGGGTGATAGGCTGATTGCCAGAGGGTGCGCAGCCGGCGTGCTTTTAGAGTGAGCTCGTCGGCGCGTACTTGTCCTGATACGGCAGATGATTCACGAGGGTCCATTCGGCGAAGTACCCGTCCGCCGGGTCCCTGCCGATGGGCTTCTCGGGGTCATAGTTGACGGGCCGTACCGTCAGAAGAAAGATCGCGCAGTTCCGTGCCTTGATGATGGGCATCCATCGCTGAGAGTCATCACCCAGGGTTGATTTCATGATCCACTGCAGAAGGCCACCGTGGGTGACGCTCACGATGACCTCATGCCCCTCGTTTGCGTCCCCGATAATGCGGTTCCAGTGCCGCTCCGCCCGCTCGTAGAGTGATGCGATGGGCTCGGCGCCGGGAACGGACTCCCAGCTCTCCACGCGAAACACCTGAGCAGCCTCCGGAAACTCCTCGGCCACTTCCTCGAAGGTGTAGCCCGAGAACATCCCCGTGTCGAGCTCCATGAGGTCGGTCGTCTCAACCGGTGCGCCGCAGCCGGCCTCCCGCTGCACGATGTCCGCGGTCTCCCGGGCGCGTTTGAGTGGAGAGCTGTAGAGCAGATCGATATTCCGTTCGGCAAACCACGTGCCGGCCGCGCGCGCGTGCTCGCGCCCGTCCTCCGAGAGAGGGAAGTCTTCGCGGCCCTGTATGGTCTTGCTGCGGTTGCCCTCGCTCTCCCCGTGGCGGAGAAAGAAGAACTTTGCCGGGCGGTTGAGTTGCAGAAACTTGCGCGTGTATGCGTGGTCGGTCATGGGTGTGTGCTCTTTCAGTACTCGAGGACGATTTCGCCTCGCGTCGAGTTGTCGGTGTACTTGATCATGAGAGTTTCTGAGTCGCGATCGTAGTGCCGGCCCTTGATGTAGGACTCGAATGACGGATCGGTACGCCACTGCTGGCCGAAGAGCTCCATGTCGGAGAACGGGGGGAAGCCC
>JAWLDL010000185.1:0-5098 GCA_041686675.1 Spirochaetia bacterium
CCCTCCCGAGTATGCGGATCTCGGCCAGCCCGTCATCATCGGCGGAAGCATGGAAACGGGCTCCTACCTCCTGCTCGGCTCAGCCGCCGGGGCACCTGCCTTTTACACCACCGCACACGGCAGTGGCCGTACCATGGGCCGTCGGGAGGCCCAAAAGCGCTTCCGTGGCGCGGAAATCGAGGCGCAGATGCGCGGGCACGGCACCTATGTTCGGGCGAAGTCGAAATCGGGGCTCGCCGAAGAGGCGGGCGCCGCCTACAAAGACATCGATGCAGTAGTGGAATCCGCGGAGGCGGCCGGGCTTAGCCGGCGCGTGGTCCGGCTGCGGCCCGTGGGAAGCCTCAAGGGGTAAGCTGTGCCGTACCGCCAGACAGACGACGGACCTTCCTCCGACGCCACCATAGAGGCCTGGGGTGCCGACCTCGCCGAGCTCCTGACCTCGGCCTGGCGCGCCGCCCTCGAGGTAATGATCGACGACGCCGACGGGCTCCCCGACGCCACCGAGATAGAGGTAAACATATCCGCCGCCGATCCGGAGGCGCTGCTATTCGACCTGCTCGATGAGCTCATCTTCAATAAGGATGCGCGGGGTCTTCTGCTCCTGCTCGAGCGCCCTCAGATCCGGGCGGAGAAAGACGGGTATCACCTGCGCGCGGTCGCCCGTGGCGAGCATATCGATCGGTTGGATGCGGAGCTCGGTACCGATGTGAAGGCCGTCACCTTCCATCAGTTCACCGTGCAGCAGTCGGCTGAGGGCTGGTTTGCTCGCGTTGTGCTCGATACCTGAGCTCTCCCGGCGAGAGCCGAAGTGATCCGAGCTGTACCGAGGCTGCGCGCTCCCTGTCGAACGCCGGGGCAAGAAGCTCGATCGACACGATGTTTCCCTCGATTATCTCCGCGTCGAGAACGACACCGAGAGCCTGCACGAACTGGCGCGTGTCCAGCACAGCACAGAGCCTGTGCCGCACCGACGGCCGTGAGAGCGCATCCGGCACCATGCCGTGAACCGTGAGATCGGACATCGACAGACGAGTCGCTCGGGCGTCGGTGAAATGGCGCGCGAAGCGCTCGGCCCGGTAGGCCGTACGGACTGCTCGCGATTTGGTCCCGCACTCCGGGTGCCTTTCGACGTGTACCACCCCGATGTCACCCGCGGACTCGAATGGTTTCAGGGTTGCCCGCAGGGATTCGTCGGCATCGAGTGCCACGAGCAGGTCCGGCCGGAGCAGGTTGATCAGGTTGTACTGGAATTCACCACCAAGGCGCCCGGAAACAAAGCCGGAGGAATCGCAGACCATCAGGCCCTCGGCGGGAACCTCGCGGGCGAGCCGCGCGATACCGGAAAGCGTCTGAAGAAGATGGCGCGCCGGCGAGGTGGATCCGACGAAGGACAGAAGCGGAGGGTCGAAGGCCTCATCCGCTTCTCCGGCGTGGCGAGCTTCAGCCAGGCCGACGGTGGTCGGCGGACCGAGGACGGACTGACCGAGGTCGCAGTCGAGATACCATCCCCGGCGCGCCCGCGTCTGTTCGAGAAGCCATCGCGAGAGCTCCGTCTTGCCGCTGTCCGTCTCCCCGACAACGTAGACCGAGCCGCAGCGCGGATCCCGGATGCGCTCGGCGAGGGCATGCCAGCCCGCAGGGGCCTCACTCATTGACGCTCCTCTTCGCGCCGGCGCTTGCACCGTTGGTGAGCTCTTCCTGCATCCGGAGCAGGTCCTGTCGTCTGTCTTCCACGAAGCGCTGGTCCATATATGCAAGGTAGTCTGCTCGGTGGCGTGCGTACATCGCAGGTTCGGGCTATCCGGGGTCACCCGTAGGGGTTACGCGGTGAACGGTTGTCACGGGCGCCGCGCATCACGATAATGTGGGTCGTGAAGGCGATGTCGGACCGGACAGTATCACTGCTTCGAAATTCGACGATCTTCGATGATCTTGAAGATGATGAGATGACGGTCATCGCCGGCTACAGTGACTACTATGAGTTCGCCGACGGAGAGCACATCTTCGAGCGCGGTTCACAGGCGCAGGAGCTCTGCGTGATCGATCGCGGGGCGGTCGTCATTCGCCGGGACGACGGTGATGACCTCGACATTGCCCGCTTCATCTCGGAGGAGTCCTTCGGAGAGCTCGATCTGATGGGTGGCAGCACCCGCACCGCAGCCGCCGTGGCCGACGGCGCTACGCGTATCCTGCTGTTTCCGCGACGCGGCCTCGCCCTCGAGGACGTGATCCACGAGCACCCCGCGCTGTTTGCTCGGGTGCTCTATCGCCTCATCGCGACTGTTGCCTCGCGGATCCGCTCCACCAACCGTCTCATATCCGAGAACGCAACCTGGGTGAAGGAACTGCGCCACCAGATCCACATGGACAAGCTCAGCGGGCTCTACAACGATGCCTATCTCCTCGACGAGGTAACCCGCCTCCTTGCCGACGGCACCGGTGAGTCCGGCCCTGTTTCGGTCATGATGGTGAAGCCCGACAATTTCAAGGCCGTGAACGACACCTACGGGCACGAAGCAGGAGATCGGACACTGAAGCGCATGGCCCGAACACTGCAGAAACTGGCGCTCCCCGGCGAGTCTGCGGTACGTTTCCGGGGGAACGAGCTTGCGCTCCTCATGCCCGAAACCGACAGCGAAGGAGCTGTGGCGCGGGCCGGCGTCGTGCAGCCGACCATGAACGCGATCGACATTTCCGACATCATCGCTGCCGAGGGGTTCGAGCTCACCGTCAGTATCGGGATTGCCTCGTCGAGTGAGTGGGCGTCCGGCGCCACCGGGGACGGAGCCGCCGCGGGCGCCGGCGCCGTCCCGGAGGCTCTGATCGAGGCCGCGCACGAGCGCGCCTTTGCAGCGAGAGAGAGCGGTGGCAATGCCGTCCGGTATTCGTTCTAGCAGCGGAGGAGCTATGGCTCTGACAACCTCACCCGAGGCACGCAGCTTTCTGCATCGGGTCGCGATCTTCCAGACCCTTTCCGAGGATGAGCTCGACCGTATTGCGGTACACCTCACGCCGGTGACGGCGCGGCACCGCACCACCCTCTTCAGCGAGGGAGCGGAGGGTGAAGAGCTCTTCGTGGTTCGCCGGGGCTCGGTTGCCGCAAAGGTCGGTCTCCCGGACGGTACCCAGCAGGAGGTTGCACGCTTCGGCGAGGGTGATTTTTTCGGTGAGATGTCCATCTTCGAACGCGCTTCCCGGTCGGCAACCTGCGTGGCGGAGTCCGGTACGGAGCTTCTGCGCCTCAGTGAGGCCGACTTCCACGGGTTGCTCGCGCGCGAGCCCGACATCGCCATCAAAGTCATGTACGAGATGCTGCGCATCACAAGCGGACGCCTGGAAAATACCAGCGGCATCCTCGGCGAGATGGTCCGCTGGGGCGAAGGCGCGAAGAAACGTGCGGTCACCGACGAGTTCACCGGTCTGTTCAACCGACGCTTCCTCGACGATTCGCTCTCGGGCATGTTCCAGCGCGCCAAGTCCGCTCGCCGATCCCTGTGCCTCGTCATGCTCGACCTCGACCATTTCAACAGCATAAACCAGGAGTACAGCCAGGCCGTCGGCGATGAGGTCATCGCCGCAGTGGTGCCGGTATTCCGTTCCGTCTATCGGGAATCGGACGTGCTCGCCCGCTACGGAGGGGATGAGTTCACCTTTGTTCTCCCGGATACCGACGCCGCGACCGCGACCTCACTCTCGGAGCAGGTTCGCCGTGAGGTCGCATCCCTCGATGTCCTCGCGCACCGCGGCGGCGCTATCACGCGGGTGACCACGAGCCACGGGATAGCCGCCTTCCCGGAGCACGCCAACGATCTGCAGACGCTCTCGGCACGCGCCGACGAGGCTCTGTATGCCGCGAAAGCCGCCGGCCGCAACCGTGTCCACGTTGCGCAGGCTGACTGAACCAGAGGTCGAGATGAACCGCTCTGAACGAACTGAAGTTCGCAAACAGGATATTCCGACCATCGCCCGGAAGAACCGGATCATACGAAACATTTCCCGCGCCTTCGTGGAGCGGGAGAACTTTCTCATACTCGGTCACCAGAACCCGGACGAGGATTGTATCTCGGCAATGGTCGCGGCGTCGCTCATCCTGAGCAAGTTGTCGAAGAAACCCATCATCTGCACCTCTCCCGAGCTCCCCGAGCATTACCAGTACCTTCTCGATATCTGCAAATACAACTCAATAGAGATCAACTCGGGCTGCAGTGACACCCTCTCCCGGGTGGATACGGTGGTCATCTGCGACACCCCGAAGCCGAGCATGCTGCAGGCCACCGACGAGGTCCGAGAGCTTCTCGGGCATCCGGGCATTCTCCGCATCGAGGTAGATCATCATTTGCAGGCCGATGCGCGATACAACGGCGACGATGACTACTGTCTGGTGGCGGAGGCTTCCTCGAGTTGTGAGCTCATCGGACTGCTTGCCTGCAAGATGAGTCAGCAACCGCAGATCATGGAGGGGTTCGAGGTCGGCGACATGTTCTCCCGAAACATGGTGCTTACCCTGCTGACCGGTATCGTCGGTGACACCCAGATGGGAAAGTTCATCAAGTCTCGGCGGGAGCAGCGCTTCTACGACATGTTCTCGCGGATGTTCAACGAGCTGCTTGCCGAGAAGACGACGAAGAACACCAACTTCTTCAACATGAAGCAGATCTACGGGGAGCTGCGACGCCTCTCCGACGACGAGGCACGCTTCCACGCCTATCTCTCGAAGCATCGACACGTCGACGGCCCGGTGGGATACGCCGTGCTCGATGAAGTCGAGAGCGAGGAGGCTCACCGCAACTTCGATGGCGATACGATTATCTCCGTCGCCCGTGGCATTGCGGACGAGCTGGCCGAGGAGAGCGGGTACCTGAGCATGGTCGGCTATTATGACTCACCGCAGAGCTCGGATCTGATTCAGTTCAGGGTGCGCCGGAGCCTGGCCTATCGCGCTCTCGACCTGCGCACCGTTCTCCCCGAGCTCGAAATCGAGAACGGCGGCGGGCACGAGGGCGCAATCGGTTTCCGGGTAGAAAAGTCGGAAGTCGATGACTTTGCGGCCTACGTTGATCACGTGGTCGCAACCCTCAAGCGCGCGGTGCGTCAGAAT
>JAWLDL010000186.1:0-5098 GCA_041686675.1 Spirochaetia bacterium
AAAGAGTGCGAGATGTTATAGACACCTACTATTCCTTTAAGTCTATTGAATTTACTTTGTCAACCCGACAGCGCCGGTCGACCACCTTTGACAAGTCGGATTTGCCACGATACCGGCCTGCGGCGTATGTTAAATACGGAGGCTCACGCATGTTGCAATTCTACTTCCTCAGTATTCTGACCCTGATTCTCTCCGGTGTTGCTCTGATCGGCGCCAGTAGTCGCGCATTCGATCAGGAGGTCTCGCGGATGCTCACCCGAACGTGGGTAAAGATCACCCTGGGAGGAGTTACCCTGGCCGTTGGTGTGGTGAAGCTCGTTGTCGCGGCCACTCCCGAGAGCGCTGCGGTAGTCGGCGATCTCCTGCCCGCACTCGCCGGTATTGCGGTTGGCCTTGCGTTGGCTGTCGAGGGATGGGTCAACCGTGCCGGCCAGAGCCCCGAAGCACAGAAGGTCAACCAGGCGGCGTCCTTCTATCGAATACCCCTTGGCGTAGTCGCAATAGCGACCGCGGTTGCCCATTTCTTCGTTCCTGCTGCGGTTATTCTGTAATGACGGCGCTGCGCCTACGCGAGAAGAAGCACTTCGCCGCTCCGGGTTCCCACGGAGAGGGTTTCGCCGTGCGGTGATACGCCGAGCGAACTCGCGCGAGCCGTACGAAGCCGCCTGTGAGAGGTGACCGTGCCGGCACCCGGATCAATTTCCCAGACGCTACGCTCCGATACTGCGAACAGGCGTGCCGGGTCGGCGCCGAAGGCAATACGGAGATCGCTTCTGTCGGAGAGGGTGACGCTGCCTGCAAAGGTCCATTCGTCGGTGGACCAGAAACGCACCTGGAAATCGAGCCCGTGGGTTGCCATCATGAGGCCGTCCGGTGAGAACACCGGTGGATAGACCGCCGTTTCGTGACAGTGCGCAGCCCGCAGGAGCTCGAGTCCGGGGACGGTCCACACGCCTACGGCGCCGCCGAACCCGTTGGTTACCAGGTACTGCCCGCCCGGACTGAAGATCGCTCCGGCCGTCCGCCGGCGGTCGTTCGATATCGACTCGATTTCTTCACAGTCGTCGATGTCCCACAGACGCACCGTGCCGTTGTAGGATGCCGATGCAACGATGCGTCCGCTCGGTGCCACGTCGACAGTGGCCACCGGCCGGTTGTGGTTTGCCATGGTTGCAAGCCGTGCGCCCTCGGGATAGCTCCATACCGAGCATCCCCCGCGGCGGGCACCAATCACGAGCCGCGTGCCGCTCGGCGAGAGCGCCATGCAGGTCACACCGGATTCGACACGCCACTCCCCACGCGAACGACCGTTCGCCGCGTCCCAGAAGCGCACCATGCCGTCGGTACCCGCGCTGACGAGCACATTACCTTCCTCGGCATATGTGAGGGCGGTAACCCGTCCCCGGTGCGCTTGAAACCTGTGATACGGCACCACGGCCCGCCCTCCTCGCGGTCTCGCCCGATGATACATCCGAGCAGCCCCGACAGATAAACGACTGTTTCGCTAAGCTATCAACGGGCGGCGCGGCGGTCAATGCGCAAGAGCCGAAGAGTCGACATGCCGGACGAGCGCCCGGGCAAGGGCAGTCACGGGATCCACCACGGGTACACCGCCGAAAGAGCCTTCGGCGAGGGCGAAGGGCAGCTCCGTACAGCCGAGAACGAGGACCTCGGCACCCCGATCGACGAGCATGCGGGCGAAACGCGTGACGCGTTCGACCGACCGCGGGTCCGGGCCGGACAGCGCTTTGAGGCCCCATTCCCGATGGTAGATAGCCTCGTGCAACGCGTCCTGATGTTCCTCGGGGATTTCTAGCAGCTCCAGTCCGTGCTCGGCGAGGGTCGACGCA
The DNA here is from genome assembly GCA_041686675.1 of Spirochaetia bacterium. GTDB lineage: Bacteria > Spirochaetota > Spirochaetia > DSM-27196 > PWMO01 > JAAAOH01. The sequence continues at coordinate 1,851 of JAWLDL010000186.1, forward strand.
TACACGCCGGTGCGCCGGGTTCCCGTTGTGGAAAGCACACCGACTCGGGTTGTGCGGGAGGTGAGATTGCCGATCATCTCCGCGGTCTCTCGCAGCATATGCACTACTCGAATCGGCAGTCCCTCCGCCTGCAGCGCCCCCTCGAAGCGGTCGAGAATCGGCGGCGCATGAAAGGTGTTGCAGGGAATGCCGGCGACCGCGGCGCGGGATTCTACGGCGAGCGCAGCGCCGGCCATCCGAAACACACGCAGCATCCCGGCAACCGGATCCGGCACCTGCCTGCCGAGCAGGAACTCGGTACGATCCCCGACGATAGGCGAACGGGAGAGGTGGAGCACCTCCAGGTGCCCCTGGTCGGTGCCGTCGCTCTGCGTGTTCTCGATGATTTTACGGTGAAGCATGACGCCCGCCATCGGACCGACTCCTCCGCCTATGAGGATCATGTCGCCCTCCACGGCTGTCCGCCGCAGTCGCAACGCCGGCGCGGTTCGGTATCGGAGTAGGTCACCCTGCATTCCGTGCATCTAAGTCCGGCCATTCGGCACTCTCCTCCTGCCGGTGTCGCCCGCATGCGGAGTTTCCGTTCCGACTTGACACCCACCATGAAAGAATAGACCGTATACGGGGTGGTATGGCAACGCTTCAAGAGCTAAAGGCGAGGCTTTCACAACTGGGGCTGGCGCGGGACTACGGCTATCGCCGGGAGCTCAGACTCCTGCCGCAGATACTGGAGCCCGACGAGGAGCTCCGGGCCGTCACCTCGGGCGTCCATGACGGGCTGCGACGACTCGTCGTGTTGACGCAGCGCCGACTGCTGGTGCTGCAGAAGCCCGCCGTCGGCAAGCCGAGTCTGCTATATGTTCCGCGGGAAGAGATCACGGCAGCCGAAGGAAGGCGAGGAGTGCTGTTCGGGGTTCTCACCATTCACACGAGCGCTCAACCCTTCGTGTTCCACAACGTTGCCAAAAAGAGCCTTCCGCCGTTTCTCGAAGAGCTCAGCCCCCCATAAAAGGGGGCGGCCCGATGGCCGCCCGTGATGAAATGATAAGACGCTGAAATTGCTAGGCGACGAGACGCGCCGGGTCAGGTCTCCCACATCGCCATGTCTACCTCATCCTCCGATTTGGCGACGGCACAGGTCACTGTCATGTCGCCGGTGACGTTGATGCAGGTGCGGCCCATGTCGAGCAGCGCGTCGATTCCGAGGATCATTCCGTAGGCGAGGGCCTGCGGCGTGCCGTCCGCAACGGGAAGGTCGACCGCCTGCAGAACCATGAGCAGCATAATGGCGCCCGCGCCGGGCACGCCCGCCGTCCCGACGGAGGCGAGCACCGCGGTGACGATAACCATCACCTGCTGTGCGATCGTCAGCGGGATGCCGATGGCGTTGGCGATGAACAGCGCACAGACACCCATGTAGATGGCCGTTCCGTCCATGTTGATCGTCGCCCCGAGGGGAAGGCTGAAGGCAAAGACCGGCCGCTTCACGCCCATATTCTGCTCCACGTTGCGGATGGTGACCGGAAGGGTACCGCCGGAGGAACGGCTGACGAATGCCGTAATCATCGCTTCACGTCCGCGGCGTATGAACTTGAACAGGCCGAATCCCGACAGCTTCAGCAGGCCGCCGTACACGATGAAGACATGCAGCACGAGGGCCAGGTACACCGCCAGCGTCACGATCGCGAGAGGACCGAAGGCTTCGGCTCCCTGCTGGCCGAAGACGACCGCGATCAGGGCAAACACACCGATCGGCGCGTATTCGAGGACCCATCCCACGATCTTGTACATGATCTCCGCCCCTCCGTCGAAGAAACGGAACATCACGTCGGCGGCAGACTTGATACGTTCGTTCTGGCTGATTTGCAGGAACGACAGGCCGATGCCGAAGAGAATGGCGAAGAAGATGATGGACAGAACGTCGCCGGAGGTGATTGCCGCAAAGGGGTTGGTGGGAATGATCTCGAGCAGTGTATCCACCAGCGCCGGCGCTTCTGCCTCCCGTACGACTCCTTCCTCCACCGTGCCGAGGTCCATCCCCGCGCCGGGGCGGAAGACGTTGCCCATGATCAGTCCCAGCGTGATGGCCAGCGCCGAGGTTGCCAGGTAGAGCAACACCGTCTTTATGCCGATCCGTCCCAGGCGGGCCGGGCTGACACTTGCTGCTCCGACGACCAGGGTGAACAGGATCACCGGCACGACGATCATCTGCAGCAGTCGCACGAACAGTCTGCCCAGGGGTGCTATGACCTCGATTGGCGGTCCAACGATCAGACCGACGACGGCGCCGGCGACGAGGCCGATGAGAATACGCACGAGCAGGTTCGTCTTGAAGTACCAACCGAGCACTCCTGACTTACCCGAAGATTCCGAGCTCATAAGGCTCCTCCTCCCTGTGATCTATTTGCCGGTTTCCAACCGACGGTAAAATTCTCTACCGGGTTGCGCGATAAATCAAGTCTCTTTTGCGAATGCACCACTGCTCGGAGAAGAACTGTTGGGACTACCGGTACCCTTCACGCTCGAGGAACCGAACGAGCTCGGCGGGATTGCCCGAGCTCAGCCCGTCGATTCCCCATTCGATGTACTCCAGGGCACGGCGGCCGGGAGAGGCGCCCACATGGGTGCTCAATCCCGCACGTCGCGCCTCCTTCACCCGTTCTTCGGTTATGTGTTCCGCCGACGGGCTCCAGGCGTAGAGGTCGTTGTCGACGGCTTTGTCGACTCCGTCGTAACTCGCACCCGGCAGCCAGTCGATGAGCAGCAGCCGTGCGTCGGGGTCGCGCTCGCGCACCTCGAGAAGGGCATCCACCTCGAATGACGAGTAGAGAACCCGGTCCTCTGCGCCCATCTCCTCGACCAGCGAGACGGTCTCGTCGATGACCCGTTTGACGAGCAGGCCGCTTCGCCGGTGGGTCTTCACCTCGAGATTCAGCTCCGCACGACCGTCGACCATCTCGATGACTTCCCTCAGCGTGGGAACACGCTCACCGGCGAAGCGTTGCGAATGCCACGATCCGGCATCGAGCCGCTGGAGCTCCCGGAGGGTAAACGACTCGACTCTCCCACTGCCGTCGGTCGTGCGGTCCACCGAGATGTCGTGCATGAGTACGACCTCCTCGTCGGAGGTAATCGCGAGATCCATCTCGATACGATCGGCGCCGGCCTCTACCGCGGCCTCGAAGGCCGCGAGCGTCAGCTCCGGGTAGTCGGTTGTCGAGCCGCGATGGGCCTGCACGAAAATGTAG
>JAWLDL010000187.1:0-266 GCA_041686675.1 Spirochaetia bacterium
CGGCCGCTCGGCGGCAAGCGTGACGGCTATCGCGCCGGATCCCGTGCAGCAGTCGAGCACGCGTGGTGCAATCGTGCCCGGCTCCTGTCCACTGCGGCCGCCGGTTTCCCCGGGGGCCAGGATCTCGAGCGCCGCCTCGACGGCGGTTTCGGTGTCGGGGCGGGGCACGAGGACCCGCTCGTCGACATAGAAGAGCCGGCCGTAGAACTCCTTCTGTCGGCATATATAGGAGACCGGAATGCCGCGCTCACGCCTGGCTATGGAGT
>JAWLDL010000187.1:276-5089 GCA_041686675.1 Spirochaetia bacterium
CAGCGAAAAGATGCTCCTTGGTGACGCCCATGCAGAAGGCGAGAAGCACGGTTGCGTCGAGATAGGGCGTTTCCGCGCCGTGCTCGGTGAGCCGGTTCGTGCCTTCGAGGATGGCCTCGCGTACGGTCATTGCCGCGTCCGTCAGGTCTCGGCCTTCAGCGACTCCTCACGGTCGGTGAGCTTGAGCGCTTCGACGGCCTCATCGAGCTCTCCCTGCATGACGTGATCGAGCTTGTAGAGCGTGAGGTTGATGCGATGGTCGGTGATGCGGTTCTGAGGGAAGTTGTAGGTGCGAATGCGTTCGGAGCGGTCTCCGGAGCCGATCTGGCTCTTTCGTGCGGTGTCCCGCTCCTGGCGCTTTCGCAGCTCCTCCGCTTCGTAGAGTCGCGCCTTGAGCACCCGCAGGGCCTTTGCCTTGTTCTTGTGCTGCGACTTCTCGTCCTGGCAGGTCACCACCGTGCCTGTGGGAATATGGGTGATGCGCACCGCGGAATCGGTCGTATTCACGCTCTGTCCGCCCGGCCCGGAGGATCGGAACACGTCGATGCGCAGATCCTCGTTGGCGAGCTGTATATCGGTGTCCTCGGCCTCCGGCAGGACCGCGACCGTCACCGCCGAGGTGTGAATGCGGCCGCCGGACTCGGTGGTGGGCACGCGCTGCACCCGGTGGACACCACTCTCATACTTGAGGTTGCCGTAGACGTTTCGCCCGGCGACGCTGAACACAATCTCCTTGAACCCGCCTACCTCGGTCGGGCTCTGGTCCATCACCTCGATCTTCCACTTGTTCTTCTCCGCGAAGCGACTGTACATGCGATACAGGTCCGCGGCGAAGAGCGAGGCTTCGTCACCGCCGGTGCCCGCGCGGATCTCCACGATGGTATCCTTGCCGTCGAGCGGGTCCTTCGGCACGAGCATGATCTTGAGCTTATTGAGGAGCGAGTGCTCCTTCTCCTCGAGCTTCTCGAGCTCCTCCCTCGCCATGGCCTTCATATCGGGGTCCTGCTCCTGCTCGACGAGATCCCGGGTTTCGGCGAGGGCCTGTTGCGTCTCGGTGTACTCGTCGTAGGCGGCAACCAGCTCGGAGAGGTGGGAGTGCTCCTGCATGAGCTCCTTGTAACGCTTCGGGTCCTTGTGGATATCGGGGTCGGCGATGAGCTCCTGCAGCTCGTCATATCGCTGTTTCAGTTGCTCGAGCTTTTCTTCCATTTGATTTGTCTCCTGCGCCCTCGCGCCTCAACCGCGGCGCGTGAAGCCGAAGAGGCTTCCGCACACACCGCCTGCGATGTGGGCGAACTGCGCGATGCTGTCTTCCCGCAACGCTCCGACGACCTCCCGTGCGAGGAAGAGGACCACCACGAGGATGAAGGTCAGCGGGATTTCTCCCGACCTGATATTCGTAAACGACACCAGAAGGATCATCATGAACACGATTCCGCTCGCCCCGAGCAGTCCCGTCGACATGAACAGCACGTTGATGAGCCCTGTCACGAGGGCGGTAACCGCCATCATGAACAAAAGCGGACTCGAGCCGTACTTTTCCTCGAGAATCGGGCCGAGCAACAACACGAAGGCGAAGTTGGATATCAGGTGGCTCCAGTTCGCGTGTCCCATCACATGGGTGAGCAGTCGCGGCCACTGCAGTGGATTGCCGAAGTCCAGCTGCGCCCCGATCGAGAATGCTTCGGGGACCAGGCGGCCGCCGGTGAAGGGGTCGAGGACCAGCACCAGTGCGGCCAGAAGCGAGAACGTAAGTGTCACGGGGGCGTTGTAGCGGATGCGCACGGATGCTCCTCTGTTCGTGTCGACAAACATAGTAGGCCGGTCCCCGCGCGTCAAGCTGCAGGCGGCGTGACCAACGCGTTGCGTCACGCCCGCGGATGGTCTATGCTGTTGCCATGCGTGGTCTTACGCTGCTTGCCCTCGCTCTGTTCCTCCTCACCGGATGCGTGACCCGTGCACCGGGGGTCCTCGTCGACCGCGGCGACTCGGACATCTCCTCACTGAGTGTGCGCGACATGCAGCTCTCGTGGCGCTTCGACGAGGAGCTCGTGTACTTCGAGCTCGGCGCGCCCACCAACGGGTGGCTCGGGATCGCCTTCGGGCCCACTCCCGGCCTGGGCGCCGGCGCCGTGGGTGGGGCGGGAGTCGTTGCCGGCTACGTCACCGACGATGGTGTGGTCGTGCGTGACGACTACGGCTGCGAGAGTTATGCGCACTGTGAGGACAGTGCCATCGGAGGCACCGACAACCTCGTCGATGTTTCCGGCGAGGAGGTTCCCGGGTGGACGGAGATCCGATTCGCCATGCCGCGTGAGGCCCTCGAGTCCTTCGATGTGGGAATCGATCCGGATACGACGATGGACGTCGTACTGGGCTACGGATTTCTCGATCGGCTGGAAGACAACTGGTTCGCGCGATACAAGATACGCATAAGGTTCTGATGGCCGTCGATGATGCATAGTGGCAGCCGAACGCGCAGGTCAATTCTTGTCGTAGATGATGATTTCGTGACCCTCGAGCGGTATCGCGCAATCCTCGAGGCCCATGAGTTCGCCGACTACATCCTCTGTGAAGACAGCCGCGATGTGCGTGATCTGCTCGTGAGCCGGGCGATCGGTCTCGTCCTGCTCGATCTCAACATGCCGCACGTGCGCGGCGAGGATCTCCTCGAGGAGATCTCAGCCCGATACCCCGACGTGCCCGTCATCGTACTCACCGGCGCAGATGATGTGGAAACGGCGGTGAGCTGCATGAAGATCGGGGCCTTCGACTACATGACGAAGCCGGTGGATCCGAACCGCCTCGTCAATGCGATCAGCCATGCCCTCCGCATCCGCGATCTGCAGCGGGAGGTACAGCTCCTCGCCGCAAATGAGGCCGAGGCTCGCATCGAGCACCCCGAGGCATTCGAGCAGATCATCACCTCAAGCCCGTCCATGCGCAAGCTCTTCAGCTACGCAGAGGCAGTGGCTCCGAGTCCGAAGGCCGTGCTCATAACCGGTGAGAGCGGCACGGGCAAGGAGCTCATGGCGCAGGCGCTGCACCGCCTCAGCGGCAAGACCGGGAGCTTCGTTCCGGTGAACGTCTCGGGTCTCGATGACACGATGTTCTCCGACACCCTCTTCGGCCATGTGCGGGGCGCCTTCACCGGGGCAGAGACCGAGCGCCCCGGGCTCATCGAGCGTGCCGCCGACGGTACGCTCTTTCTCGACGAGATCGGTGACCTCGAGCACGGCGCGCAGATAAAGCTGCTGCGACTGCTGCAGGAGCAGGAGTATTATCCCCTCGGTGCGGACCGTCCGCGTCGGTCCCGCGCCCGCATTCTCGCGGCCACCAACGCGGACCTCGCTCGCCGGCAGCAGGAGGGTGAGTTCAGAAACGACCTCTACTACCGGCTTGTCGGGCATCGCATCGATATCCCTCCGCTGCGGGCACGGCCGGAAGATCTCCCCGTGTTGTTCAATCACTTTCTCGAGGAGTCCGCAACCGCACTCGGCCGGGAGATCCCCGATGTGCCGGGGGGGCTCCTTGCCCTGCTGTCGAGCTACCATTTCCCCGGGAACGTGCGTGAGCTGCAGGCAATGATCTACGATGCCGTCAGCAGAAGCGAGCCCGGCGCGTTGGCGCTGAGCTATTTCAGCGAGTACATCGACCGGCAGCAGGGCACGGCCGGCGCCGGTTCCGGGGGACAGAGCGCGGCGTCGACGCCGGTCATCTCTTTCAGCGGCCGATTTCCCACCCTCCGCGAGGTGGAGGATCACCTCATATACGAGGCCCTCGAACGGGCCGAGGGAAACCAGACAGTTGCGGCGCGGATGCTCGGCGTTGCGCAGTCCACCCTCAGCCGACGACTCAGCAGGTAGGCGGCCCCTGCGCCGGTCGCGGCCCCGGGCGCCGCTGAACCAGCCGAGCGGACGGTGCGTCCAGCGCAGCGCGCGACGCCGGTGCTATGCGTTCTGCATTGCGGTACGCCGTATTGCATTCTCTGCATAAGTTGTCATTCTGCAACATGTTAGCGCGCCGGATGCAGAATGCTATGCAAATTGCATAGCGGCGCCGGCGAGCGGTTCTCCTGTTCGATGCGCATAAGTGCTTTTGGCAAAAGACAATATAGGATTCCGCTCGATCGTAAGTATCTGGCACGATGCTTGCATATTTGCATACGTGGAAGGCCACCGAATGCATAGGTAAGAAACTATGTAAAAACAAAAGTAAAAACTGTATCGACCGTCCTCTCTTCCCCGGGGTTCCGTGCATGCGGAACCCCTCGTTTTCTGCGGGGCGGACATCCGCCGGAGCCGGCGGACGCGTCACCCGGCAGCCCGCGCGCTTGAAAGGAGCCCCGCGCTCAAGTATAACGAAACGACATGCTCTCCTTTGTGCTGCGCCGGGCCGGACGGTTGCTCGTGACCGTTCTGCTCATCTCTACCCTGGTGTTTTTCCTCATCCGAATTCTTCCGGGCGATCCGGCCGAGGTCGTGGCGGGCTTTGAGGCAAGCGATGCCGAGCTCGCGGAAATCCGCGAGAGGCTCGGTACCGATGAGCCGGTGCTCACCCAGTATGTGGGCTGGCTCACCGACCTTCTGAAACTGGACCTCGGCCGCTCGTTTTTCTCCAACGAGCCGGTGCGTGGTCTCATCTTCGCGCGCCTCCCGGTTACGTTGCTTCTCGCAGGGCTCGCCTTCCTCTTCGCGCTCGCGGTGGCGGTGCCACTCGGCGTAATCTCGGCGGTGCGCCGCGGGACGTTCATCGACTACGTTGGAGTGGTCTACTCGCAGCTGGGCATGGCGATTCCGGGCTTCTGGCTCGG
>JAWLDL010000188.1:0-5072 GCA_041686675.1 Spirochaetia bacterium
GGGGGGTTCACGGCAGAGACGGTCGATCGCGTAGCAGAGGCCGCAGTTGAAAACGTGTTGAAAGTCCTTAAGAGGGAATGAGGCAGGCTTTGAGTCTTACCCTTGCGGCAGATGAGATCAAAGCAATCCCGTCTCACCGGGAAGTGTTGGGAGCCGAAGTGCGGTTGCGCGCGTACTGGCTGGGTCAGGCAGGGTTCATTCTCGATACCCCGACAGCTCGGGTCGTGGTCGACCCCTACCTATCGGATAGTCTCGCAGAGAAGTATCGGGGCAAACGGTTCCCTCATCGGCGTATGATGGCACCACCCATAGAGGCAGAGAGCCTGAAGGACGTTGACTGGGTCCTGTCGACCCATAGCCATACTGACCATCTGGATCCGGGTACGCTTCCGGTTCTGGCGCAGGCTAATCCCCACTGTCAGTTTTTGCTGCCGAAGTCGGCTGCGGATAAGGCGTTGGAGCGCGGTGTTCCGGCCGGCCGAATGACGGTGTGTAATTCGGGAGACGAGATAACGCTTCTCTTACGCGAGGGGGATAAGGACCTCGACGTGTTTGCCATTCCTGCGGCGCACGAAGAGAGAGGCTATGACGAGGTGGGCAACGACCTGTTTCTCGGATACATTCTCGATACCGGGGGGTGCAAGGTCTACCATTCGGGAGATACAGTGCCATTCCCTGAACTTCATCAGGAGCTTTCCCGCTTCGATATCGATCTTGCATTGCTGCCCGTAAACGGTCGAGACGAGGACCGCCGCGGAAACGGGATCCCGGGAAATCTCACGCTCGATGAGACGATCGACCTCGCGCGAGGTCAAAAGATACCGTTCGTGATTGGGCACCACTACGACATGTTCGATTTCAATACCATCGAGCCCGAATGGGCCGAACGGCGAATAGCCGAGCTGCTTCCCACCGGGTCCGGCCCCGGATACAGGCTTGCGAAGACCGGTGTACGATATGAGCTTCGCACCCGTCAGTTCAGCTGACTCAGCTTTGCATAGACGCTCACCAGCGAACCATAAGCCTCGTTGAATACAGGATACAAACGTGAGTACTGGGCATGGCGTTCCGGATCTGGCTCGACTACGTGTTCCACCGGATTCAACGTCTTCAGACTCGCAAAGCTGTCAAACAATCCGATACCCACACCGGCGCCGAGAGCTGCTCCCATCGAGGTGGCATCCTCCACATAGCGGGGCACGAGGATGCGTGCATTCCAGATGTCCGCAAGAATCTGAAGCCAGGCCTGGTTTCGGGCACCACCGCCAATGGCGATGATTTCTTCGAATCCACCAGTAGCACGGAAGACTTCCAGGATGACTCTGAGGTTGAAGCCGACTCCCTCGAGCACGGACCGGATCATATCCGCGGCAGAATGTGTCGCACCGAGCCCGATAAACGCAGCGAGCGCATCCGGATTCCACCTCGGGCTTCGCTCTCCCATGAGGTACGGCAGGAACAGGAGATTGCCGGATCCGGGGCTGGATTGTGCCACAGCAATCGCCATGCCTTCATCGATTGCTTGAGCGTCTATTTCCCCGGAGAGGGACGCGAACTCCCGGATTCGATCACGCAGCCACGCGTACGAAAAACCTGCACTCTGCATCGTCCCACATGGAGAATACACCTTTTCGTCCATGTGAACCCAATTGAATGTCTGGAGATCCGGATCGAATACCGGCTGCTCCGTCACTGTTGCGATCCAGGACGAGGTGCCGATGACCGTATAGGCCGCCCCCGGCTGTACCACGCCCGCACCGGTTGCTGCACACACACCATCGCCGCCTCCTATCACGACGGGAGTTCCTTCCATCAGGCCGGTAGCGTGCGCCGCCTGCGAAGAAACCGTCCCGACTCGCTCTGTTGAGGGGAGGGGATCAGGCAACATGCCGATGTCTATGCCGAGGGCATCAGCTATCTCTGTGGACCAGGTCTTGTGTTCGATATCAAACAGGTTCGTTCCGCAGGCATCCGAGTAGTCCGTGACGAACTTGCCCGTCAAACGATGAACGATGAAGTCCTTCGTCTGCAGCATCCTGAACGTCCGGGCGTAGATGTCCGGTTCATTGTCTCGGATCCAACGCAACTTGGTCGCGGAGTAGGATGAGCTGATCCGATGACCGGTTATCCGATATACGCGCTCCATTCCCAACTCGTTTTCGAGTAGAGCAGCCTGTTTGCCGGAACGAAGGTCCGCCCAGATGATCGAAGGACGCAGAACGGAGCCACTGCTGTCAACGGGGAGACAACCCATCATTTGCGCGCTGAAACTCACAGCGGCAACATCAGCCGCGGATACATGGGCGGCTTCCAGAAGCTCTTTGGTGGACTCACAGACGGCATGCCACCAGTCTTCCGGATCCTGCTCGGCAAATCCAGGCTGCGGATACTCAGTGGCATAAGAGTACTCGTGAGCGGCTACTCTCTGCCCCTCTGTAGAGTAGAGTACCGCCTTATTGCCACTGGTGCCCAAATCGTGCGCGAGCAGATACGTCTTTCCGCGCGACATATCGGAGGCCTTACTTGGCTACGTACTCGGTCGTGAATATGTGAATCAACTCCGCTGCAAACTTATGTGCGTCGGCTACCGCCGCCTCGGCTTCGGGTGCAGCGAAGTCTTCCTTCATCTCCTCGATGGAATCCCACCAGAGCTCGGCCGTACCATCAAATGGCAGCTCTCCCTCGATCTGCTGGAACTCATCGGTTGCGACATTGATGCGGTAGCCTTTGAGGTTCTTGTACTTCGTGACGAACCCGGCGTGTTCGTCGACCCAGCGGCGCTTCAAGTCTTCCCTGCTCATACCCGGCTTTGCCTTCAGCAACGCTATCAGTTTGATACCCATGGTTCCTCCCGTTCAACTGCTGATCTATTCGCTTCGCTGTTTGTTGAGCTGGTCGATCATGACCGCTACAACAACTATTACACCGATCAGAACCTGCAGGACAAAGGGGTTCACGCCCAGCAGGTTTCCACCGTTGCGGATGGTTGCAATAATCAGTGCTCCAACGACCGTACCGATAATCGTTCCTTCACCACCCATGAGGCTTGCCCCGCCGACAACAACAGCGGCGATGGCGTCGAGCTCATACATCTGTCCTGCAGTAGGAACGCCGTTCGCCAGGCGGGAGACCATCAGGAGTCCACCGACCGCCGACATGAAGCCGGACACCATATAGACTCCGTACGTGGTTAATCTGATGTTGATACCACTGAGTCGTGCCGCCTCTCGATTGCTTCCGACGGCGAAAATGTTCCGTCCGAATCTCGAAGACTTCGTTACGACAATTGATGCAAGTATCAGAAGCAACCAGACAAGAAAAAGCGAAGGAAAGAAAAGCATCTCCAATTGAGCAAACCGCACGAACGCGGCAGGAAGTCCGGTTACCATGCGGGCATCCGAGACTAACATTGTCAACCCGCGAGCTGCGGTCATCATACCCAGTGTCGCTACGAACGGGGGCACGTGTCCTTCATGGATCGCGATTCCGTTCACAAGCCCCAGTAGTGCGCCCGCGACCAGCGCTAAGACCGCGGCGACCAGAATCGGGACTCCCGCCACCATTAGCAGAGCCCCGCTTATGCCGGAGAAGGCGAGGACCGAACCGACCGACAGGTCGATTCCGCCCGAGATGATGACGTATGTCATGCCGAGCGCGACGATGCCGATGATAGATGTCTGCCGCACGAGGTTACGCAGGTTGCCTACCGTCAAGAACCTCGGGGAGAGAATGCTGAGCACTACGCACAGACCTATAAAAATGAGTATCAGCGTCGCCTCTTTGGGGAGCGCGCTTGTTATCCGCTGAAACAGGTTGCGCGACTCGGTTGTCGGTTCGCGGCTTGTTTTCTCACCCATGTGTTCCCCTTGCGTTGATATGGTTAATGACTTGCTTCTGAAGCACCATTGTGTGCCGCCGAATCGAGCCCGGAGGCGAGCCGCAATAGGCCCTCTTCAGAGAATTCCGCCCGTTCCACGGTTCCCATACTCCGTCCTTCGTGTATCACAAGGACTCTGTCCGCCATCCCCATAATTTCAGGCAAATAGGACGAGATCAGAACTATGGCGCTGCCTCGGCTGAGTAACTGTTCCAGAAGGCCATAGATTTCCACTTTGGCGCCGACGTCGACGCCCGTTGTAGGCTCATCGAACACGAATACCTTACTCTCGCACGCAAGCCATTTGGAGATAACGACCTTCTGTTGGTTTCCTCCGCTGAGTTTTCTGACCGTCTGCTGGAGTGAAGGTGTGCGGATGTTCAAACTTTTGACGTAGGTTTCTGCTCGGCGGCGTTCGGCTGCTCGATTGACGAAACCGAACCTCGTTATGGAATCATACGAAGCAAGGCTTATGTTGAAATCCACCGGCAAGCCCATTGCCAAGCCGGCCTCTTTTCGGTTCTCCGGCACCAGTCCGATACCGCTGCGTATGCCGGACCCGGGTCCCGTGATTCTGAGCGGTCTTCCTTCAATTGAGACAGTCCCGGAATCAGGCTTCTCCGCCCCGAACAATGAGCGCACGATTTCGGTGCGCCCCGATCCGACGAGTCCGAACAATCCCAGGATCTCACCCCGGTGTACCTGGAAATTGATGTCTTCGAATATGGGCTGGCGTGTCAATCCTGATACTTCCAGTAAGACGTCCTTCGCTATGGCCGGATGACCCTCGCGAACATACATTTCCTCGAGGTTCCTACCCACCATTTTGTTAACCAGAGTCTCGGAATCGATTTCCTGAACGGGGGAGGTGATCACGCGCTGACCATCTTTGAGCACGGTGACCAAATCGCAGACTTCGAAAATCTCCTCGAGTCTATGCGAGATGTATATGATACCGGTCCCTCGTTCGCGTAATCGCTTGATGATACCGAAGAGCAACTGGGTTTCCTCGTTCGCCAACAGCGCGGTCGGTTCATCAAAGACGAGTACTCGTGAACCCTCGTATATGATCTTTGCGATGGTCACCATTTCCTGGTGGGCGGGCGAGAGCTTCCGCACCAGCGACCGCGAAGAGACCGTGATACCCAGTTCTTCGAGAAACTCTTGGGTAGTCTGGTAAACATGCTTCCAGTTG
>JAWLDL010000189.1:0-5031 GCA_041686675.1 Spirochaetia bacterium
ATGTCCTTCAGATTCTCGCTGTAGGGAGCCTGCACCATGCCACGGTCGGTAATGATGCCGGTAACCAGCTCGTTCGGCGTCACGTCGAAGGCCGGGTTGCGAACCTTGATGCCTTCGGGGGTGGTGCGCCGCAGACCGAAGTGCGTGACCTCGTCATCGCCGCGCTCTTCTATGGTGATGTCTGCTCCGGTGGGGGTATCGAGGTCGATAGTCGAGAACGGCGAGGCCACGTAGAAGGGGATGCCGAAGTGTTTCGCGAGGATCGCCACGCCCATGGTGCCGATCTTGTTTGCCACATCGCCGTTTGCCGCGACACGGTCGGTTCCCACGATCACCATATCGATAAGCCCCTGAGACATGATGTGGGCCGCCATGTTGTCGGTGATGACCGTCACGTCGACCCCTGCCTGCTGCAACTCCCAGCTCGTGAGGCGAGAGCCCTGAAGCAGCGGGCGGCTCTCGTCGGAGTATACGCGAAACTCTGCCCCCCGCTCATGGGCGAGGTACATGGGCGCTGTAGCCGTCCCGTACTCAGATGTCGCCAGTCGGCCGGCGTTACAGTGTGTCAGCACACCGAAGCCGGGCTTGATCAGATCGACCCCGTTTTCGCCGATGCGCTTACACAGCTGTTCATCTTCGCGATGTATCTCCTCGGCCTCGTCACGGACCACATCCAGAAGCTCCGTCCCCGTTGTAGCGGCGCTTTCTTTCGCCTTCGCAACCACGCGTTTGAGGGCCCAGCTCAGATTGACCGCAGTGGGGCGGGCGCTGTCGAGGTAATCCGCGCGCTCCTGAAGCCTTTCGAGAAACTTCTCGCGGTCGAGGCCGGTGTCGCCTCGCATCCCCACAACGAGACCGTAGGCGCCGGTAACGCCGATGGCCGGTGCTCCCCTCACCTTCAGTTGCTTGATGGAGTCCCAGACCTGCTCGATCGTCTCCTGTTTCTCGACGACCACCTCCACGGGCAGCTGCGTCTGATCGAGGAGAAGCAACTCCCCGTCAGTCCATTCAATACTCTTTACGCGTGACGTATCATTAACGTGCGGCATTGCGCTCTCTCCTGTCAGATAGATTTGTGCCGGAGAACTGAAGCCGGCGGGCCCGAGCGCAACCCTCGAGCCCGAGCCGGCGTACTGCCAGGCTACGAAGTAGATCGCCTAGAACATCTCTCCGGCGCCCATCGGAATCCACGGTGCGGTGGAAACGTCTGCCCGGTTGAACTCGGGGAATGCCTCGCGAAGATCATCCATGTTGGTGATGTTGTTCTCGAGCAGCATTTCCTGCGTGAAAATCTGTGTAGGAACAAGGACGTCGTGGGGCACATCCTCGCCGGCCATCAGGAGCGCAACGGTACGCACGCTTGCCGCGCCCACTGCAGCGGGGTTCACCGCCGAGGTCATCACCCAGGGGCTGCCCTCTTCTGTCATGAGCTCGATATCCTGCGTCGAGATGTCGACGGAGTAGATGCTGACCTCATCGGTCATATCGAGCTCTTCGAGCGCCATCTGAATACCCTTCGCGAACTCGTCGTACGGGGCGAGGTATACGTCGATATCGCTGTTGGCGCGGAGGACGGCCTTGGCCTGGTCCGCATTCTTGACCGCAATCGGCGACTCGAGGGTACCGGTCTGTTCGACGATCTCCATACCCGGAGTTTCGCTGACCACTTCCTGGATGGTGCTGTCGCGCTTGTCCAGAGGAAGAACTCCCGGCGTGTAGACATAGGCGATGTTCGCCTCGCCGTCATAGTCTTCCTTGATCTGGGTGATCGCGTTCATACCGTGCTGCGGGTCGTTCTGTGCGATCTGGGGAATGTTGGGGTTGTCGAGATCCACGTCGAACGCAACAACCGGAATGCCGGCGTCGAGCGCACGCTGAGCAACTCGCTGCAGCGACTCGGGCACGCCGTGCTGAATGACGATACCGTCGACACCCTGGTTGATGGCCTGCTCGACGAAGTTCGCCTGAGCCTGCGCATCGGTCTGCTTTCCGAGGGTGATGAAGTCCATGTTCATCAGCTTCGTCTGCGCCTCGGCGCCGGCGCGATACATCTGCATGAACTCGCCCTCGAGCAGATAACCAACGTGCGCGATGGTCAGTCTCTCGGTTCCGTCGAAGGGTGCCGGAGCCCCCTCGAGCATAGTGACGTCGTCGCCTTCACCGCCGCCTTCTCCCTGGCCGCCGGCAAATGCTCCCGACACGATCAGCGCGAACATAAGCAACATCAGTGTGATGTTTCGGAAACTACTCATGCCCACCTCCTTGATTGCTTGCGGTCTCATGACCGCCGTTGATGTAATCCCGCACACGGGAGGTACCACGCATTCTGCAGAACGCTGCACCCCTCCCTGTGTTGGATTGTCCGCATTGTACCATCAGAATTCTACAGCTGTCAAAGCAAAATGCGGGATTATACCGCAATTCATGTTGATTGCTGTGGGTTTGACTCACATTATGCCAGAACCGCCTCAACGGCAGTCGCCGCCTGCCCCAGGGCTTCGCGCGCCGGAAGGTCGCCCGAGAAGCACGCCACGAGCTTTTCCGTCACCGCCGGCAGGATCGCGTTCATGCGCGGATGGCGCGGAAGCCGCGATGCCCTGTCGAGCATGTCTTCCTGCACCGGGTACCACGGAATCGTCTCCCGACCGGCTGCATACGTGGAGCTACGGACCGGGCTGCCGGCGTAGCGCCCCACCTTCGCGTCGACCTCAGGACCGGAGAGATAGCGCAGAAACTCGAAGGCTGCCGACACGTCCGGCGAAGAGGCGAGAACGCCGAAGCTCCACACCACGTTCCACGGTCTCTCGAAGGTGGCAACCGTAAGGTCGCCCCGAAAACCTCCGTTCGATGCATAGATGAATCCGGCCTGTCCACCCCAGCTCGTCGCCATAGCCACCCTGCCGTCACGCAGCGCTTCCGCGATCTGCTCGTTTCCGTACCGGTCGGTGTCGGGTGGGGCCACCTCACGAAGCGCACGGTAGAACTCGAGACTTTCGACGCCTGCACGACTCGCAAACACCGGCCTGCCGTCGGAGCTCAGGAGATCGCCGCCGAAGGCCCAGAGGTAGGGAAGCCAGTCGAGGAAGATCTCGCTCGGATCGGCTTTGAGGGCAATGCCGCGATGCCCGGCACCGTCGCTGCGCTTCGCCATCTCGCCGAGCACCACCGGGGTGGTGAGTGCAGTCGCAGGACCGCCGGCCACGGGTGCGGCGCCGCCATCGCCGCGGGCCGCTCCGCCGCCCGCTCCGACCACGAGATCGCTGCGGTAGAAAACGACGTGCCCGTCGGTGAAGGACGGCATGAGGTAGTATTCGTCCCGGTAGCGAAGCTCATCCCGGACGAAAGGCTTGAAATCATCCCAGTCGGCACTCGGCATCCCGGCCACGTACGTCCCCAGAGGCGCAAGCCGTCCCGCCTCGACAAATTCCGGCAACCACAGATGCCCCGGCAGCATGATGATATCGCAGGAGGGTTCCCCCGCTTCGAACTGGACACTGAGGGTGCTGAGGTAACGATCCCAGGGAACGATCTCGAAGGAGACTTCGCCCCCGCCGTCTCGTCGCCACTGACCGAGGATGTCGAGATCCTCATCCGTGTACGCGTAAACCGCCGGGTCGCCGACACCCAGCACCCGAACCGTGCGCGCCATAGCTACTCTCCCGATTCCTCGACACAGCTTATGTATTCGATATTCTTGTTCTGAAAGAAGCGCATCCACTCCTCGGATACCGGACGATCTGTAATGACCGTATCCACGTTTTCGAAGTTGTCGATGAGTACGAATGACGTGCGATCGAACTTCGTGTGGTCGGCAACGAGAATCCGTTGCTTGGACTGGCTCAGCATCGCCTTCCGGACCTCCGCCTCTTTCTCGTTGGCGTCGGTGATTCCGTGATCACGGTCAACCCCATCGCAGGAGAAAAAGGTCTTGTCGGCGTAGTACCGGACGATGGAATCCTCCGCCGCCCGCCCGACGTTGGTAAGGGACGTGCGCCTGAGCGTTCCGCCGATGGTGATCATCTTGATGTCAGGAGCTTCCGCGAGCCGGTAGGATACCGCGAGCGCGTTCGATATCACGATAAGATTGTGCTTCCCGATGATGCTCTGCCCGACGTGGAGGGCGGTCGTGCTGGCGTCGAGGAAAATCGTGTCGCCGTGTTCTACGAGCTCGCCTCCTCGTCGGCCGATCAGCTCCTTCTCGCGAACATAGGCGACATTGCGCAACGCGAAGGGTACCTCCCGATGCATGCCGTCCTTGATGTACGCGCCGCCGTAGGTCTTCTCGAGGAGCCCGTCGCCCTCCATGCGCGTCAGGTCACGCCGGATCGTCTCCTCACTCACCCCATAGAAGGTGCTGAGCTCGGCGACCGTTATACTTCCGGTAGCTTTGAGTTTCTCGAGAATACCTTTTCGTCTATCTACCGCGAGCATCTCGAACCTCGAGAAGTGATTCTATTCCGGCACGACAGACCGGGAACCCGGGGGAAACAGCATCTCGCGCCCCGTTCAATTGTAGGCTCGAATACCACGACCGTCAACGAAAACCCACATGAACGGACTACACTTCCGGGCTGTCGGTGACCAGCCTCCGGAAATGTCGAGCGTTCTCCACGAGGTCGTCGCCGTGGCGATGCAGTCCCCCGCCGATGAGGTAGATGACGTCCTGACCGTACACCGAGCGCATTTCGGGGATGCTTTGCATGTTCATCCCGCCGCCCGGTGTCGGAAAGATCGGCCGCATATCGCCGAACGATTCGTGGCAGCCCCGCACGATACTCACGCACTCGTCTCGCGAAAAGGAGAACCGGCCACCGAAGTTCGGGTAGATCGACGAGTCGGCTCCGGCAAGTCGCTGCAACTGCCCGTAGAGCGCGTAGTGCGAGAATCCGTTATCGGGAGAGGTGACGAAGCTACCGTAGAAGGCGGGGTGACTGATTATCGGAAGGGCGAACTCCTCGTCGTCGGCGAGCGCCCGCATGCCGTCGAAGCCGGCGAGGCCCGGCATGTAGAGCACGGCGCCGGCGCCCTGCT
>JAWLDL010000190.1:0-5022 GCA_041686675.1 Spirochaetia bacterium
AGCGGCCACGGTAATGACCGCTGCTGCGAGCACCAGCTCACTACCGGCGGCGGTCAGGGTGGCGACAGTGGCGGCCGCGGGCGGCACCGCCGCCGCGAAAAAGCCCAGCCACGGAAGGGCGCCCGCACGCAGGCCGGAGGCGCGAAACATGCCGATCACTTCCATGCCGGCGAGTCCCGCTGCCAGGGTAACGATGATGTTGAAGGTCAGGTGATTCGCATAGGGCAGGAAGAAGACGGCGGCAAGCAGCGCGGGTGTTGCCAGGAAGAACAGCAGCACCCGCTTTACGGAGTTCTTCATCGCACGCCGCCGAAATTCCGCTTCCGGGACTGAAAGTCGCGCAGCGCGTCGACGAGATCGGCTCCTTCCCAGTCCGGCCAGAGCTTCGTGCTGAACCATAGCTCGGCGTAGGCCAGCTCCCAGAGCAGAAAATTGCTGATCCGGCGCTCGCCCCCCGTCCTGATCACCAGATCGAGATCGGGGAACTCGGGCCGGTCGAGGTAGCGGGCGAGGAGCTCGGGATCCGGTTTCTCGCCCGGCGTGTAGTCCTCGGAGGCGGAGAGGCGTGCGAAGGCGCGAAGGATCTCGTCACGACCGCCGTAATTGATGGCGAGGTTCACCCTGGTGCCGCTGAACCCGTCGGTGTCGCGCTCGACCGCCTTGAGCTCCTTCTGCACGGTCTCCGGCAGTCCGTGCAGATCGCCGGAGTGGAGGACCTTGATGTTGTTCTCCTCGTAGAAGGGAAACTCCTTGCGCAGATTCGTGCCGACGAGACTCATGAGGAACTTCACCTCGTCGGGGGTGCGGTTCCAGTTCTCCGTGGAGAAGGTGTAGAGGGATACGAAGGGGATACCGAGCTCACTTGCACGCCGTACGACGCGCTTTGCTGCTTTCAGGCCTTCACGATGGCCGTCCGTGCGTTTCAACCCCCGGGCGCGGGCCCACCGGCCGTTGCCGTCCATGATGATGCCGATGTGTCGCGGCAGGTGCTCGGTATCCATCGGTGAGGCATGCTCCATCAGTGTTCCAGGATGTCCTTTTCCTTCTCCTGAAGCGCCTCGTCGATCTCCTTGACGTAGCTGTCAGTGAGCTTCTGTATGTCTTCCTCGAGACGCTTTTCCTCGTCCTCGGAGAGCTCGCCGTCCTTCTTGGCCTTCTTCAGCTCGTCATTGGCGTCGCGGCGAATGTTGCGGATTGCGACACGGGACTGCTCGGCCATGTTCCTGGCGATCTTCACGTATTCCTTGCGCCGCTCCTCGGTCAGGGGCGGAATGTTGATGCGGATCACCTTGCCGTCGTTGGAAGGATTGACCGAGAGCTCGGACTTCTGGATGGCCTTCTCGATCTCATTGATCGTCGACTTGTCCCAGGGCTGGATGACCACGAGCCGCGCCTCCGGCACCGAGATCGTCGCCATGTGGCTCAGCGGCGTCGGATTGCCGTAGTAGTCCACCTTGAGTTTCTCGAACAACGCAGACGATGCCCGTCCCGTGCGCAGCGTGTTGAACTCTTCATTCAGCGCCTGCAACGACTTCTTCATTCGCTGCTCCGCATCCTTGTGAACGTTACTGTCCATGTGGTCTCTCCTCTGAAGGAAGAGCCGCTCCCCGGGGAGCGGCTTCAGCCATTCGGGTGACTTCCCTATTCGGTTGCGTCCCCGACGCGATAGTACACGAAGTCGGACACGGCGATGAGCCCGCCCGCTTCGGTTCCGAGCTCTTTGGCAACCTGCTTCACGCTGCGCTTGTCGTCCTTCACGAATGGCTGTTCTTCGAGCGTGATCTCGGAAAGGTGCTTCTTCATTTTGCCCTTGATGATACCGTCTATCACCTTCTCGGGCTTGCCCATGCCTTCTGCCTGCTTCTTGAAAATCTCTTCCTGCTCGACGCGATACTGCTCGGGCACCGTATCGGGCGCGAGGTAGGGCGGGTTGAATGCTGCCACGTGGAGGGCCACGTCGAAGGCGAACTGTTTTACCGCCTCGTTCTCGAAAAGCTCGGGCTTGTCCGCCTTGATCTTGACCAGCACACCGATACCGCCACCATCTCCGTGAACGTAGTCCACGATGAGCTCGTTATCATCCGCGGTCATGCGGGAGAAGCGCCTGAAGCCCATGTTCTCCTTTATGGTGCCGATGGCTTCCCGGAGCATGGACTGCACCTCCTCGGAGTCGCCGTCGAGCCCCTCCGAAAGCATCTTCTGGAGCATCGAGTGCCCGAGGGCGATGAAATCCTTGTTTCGTGCCACGAAGTCGGTCTCGCAGGAGAGCTCGAGAATGCCCGCCTGCTTTCCGTCAACCTTTGTGAACACCCGGCCCTCGTTGGTCGCGCGACCGGAGCGCTTCGCGGCGGCGGCAAGGCCCATCTCCTTGAGGAGGCGTTCCGCCTTTGCGAAGTCGCCTCCCGCCTCCGTGAGGGCCTTCTTGCAGTCCATCATGCCGGCCCCGGTCTTGTCACGCAGTTTTTTTACGTCTGCTGCCTTTATATCCACGGTCTGTTTCTCCTGTTTTCCGTTCTTCTTGTTCTATTCTTTGTCCTGCTCGTACAGGTCTTCCTCGTTGTACCCGGACCGTTCCGCGACGGCTTCTTCTTCGGTTTTCTGCTCGCCGTCGTCGGATACCTCTTCGGGCTGATAGTCGGAGTAGTCCTCGGCGGTGTAGGTGGGTTCTTCCTCTTCCTCGGACTTCGATTCAGACTCGGGCCCGGATTCGGCTTCAGCAACCGCTGCAAGCGGCACCGTTTCCTCTTCGGGAGCGGCCTCTTCCTCGGTCTCTTCAACCGATTCCGGGGCTTCCTCGGTTGTGGCCGCCGCCGCCGGTTCTGCGGGCTGTTTTTCGGTGCGCTCATCCTCCTGCAGGCTCTCGATGACCTCGAGGCCGATCTCGTTATCCGCCTCGATTACCGCCTGGGCGATGATTGAGGTGAAGAGATTGATGGCGCGGATGGCGTCGTCGTTTCCGGGAATGGGATAGTCGATGCCCTCGGGATTGGAGTTCGTATCCACGACCGCAACGATGGGGATGCCCACCCGCTGCGCCTCGGCCACCGCGATGGCCTCCTTGCGGGTGTCGATGACGAAGACGATGCCCGGAAGCTCCTTCATCTCCTTGATCCCGCCGAGGTTCTTCTCGAGCCTGGCCCGCTCCTTGTTGAGCCGTGCGACCTCTTTCTTGGTGAGGCTCTCGAAGGTACCGTCGACTTCCATCTTGTCGATCTTCTTGAGGCGACTCAGTGAATGTCGGATGGTCGAAAAGTTTGTGAGCATGCCACCGAGCCAGCGGTTGTTCACGTAGAACATCCCGCACTTGGTAGCCTCTCGCTCGATTGCCTGCTGCGCCTGCTTTTTCGTGCCGACGAACAGGACTGACTGGTTGTTGATGACCGTCTGGCGAACGGCGTCGTACGCCTCTTTGATCGCCCCTATGGTCTTCTGAAGGTCGATGATGTGAATCCCGTTGCGCTCGGCAAAGATGAACTTCTTCATCCGGGGATCCCATCGCTTGGTCTGGTGACCAAAATGCACACCTGACTCAAGCAGGTTCTTCATTGTGACTACTGCCACGTGTTCCTCCTCGCGTACGCCACTTCCAGAGTATGAATATGGCGCATAGCCGTCTCTATTTCTCGTGCGAAACCGCCGTAGTCGGCGGGCCGCCGGAGTATTCGCAACCGATGTCAAGGAAATCGGAAGCCTGTATCTCGTAACATAGAATATAGAAGCCTGATTGGCAAGCCCATGACCGTCGAGTAGGAGCCCTCGACGCGCGCGATGAGCACCGCACCCCGACCCTGTATCCGGTAGGCGCCGGCGACCCCGCGCCATTCATCCGTTTTGAGGTACCACTCGATCTCGGCATCGCTCAGGGGCGCAAAGGTCACCGCCGTAACGTCGGCCGCCACGATCGGCTCGCGCGGGGACATGGCGGCGCCCGCGTTCCCCGGGGCGGCGCCCGCGTTCCCCGGGGCGGCGCCCGCGTCCCCCGGCGCCGGCGCGAAGAGGGCGAGCGCCGTCACCACGCGATGGGTGCGCCCGGCGAGGCGTGCGAGCATCCGCCGCGCCTCGCGTCTGTCGGCGGGTTTGAGCAGAATCTCAGTGTCGTCGAAGACGACCGTGTCGGCGCCGAGGACCCAGCGGTGCGCGTACGCCGGCGCATCGGCTACGGAGGCCGCTTTGCGGGCAGCGAGGTCGCGGGCGAACTCCACCGCCGGACGATGATCGGCGGGATCATCGTCGGGCGTCGGCTCGGCGACCTCGAAGGCGAGGCCGAGCTGCTCCAGGAGCTCGCGGCGGCGCGGGGAGGTGGAGGCGAGGGTCAGGGAATCGGTCGGGGTGCCTGAAGGGGTGTCCGTCATATCGATCTGAAGATCGGGATGGCCGCCAGCGCGCCGATCAGTGTGCCCGGGTTCACGTACACGTATGCCGAGAGGATCATCACGTCAAAGCCGATCGGCCCGACCGCCAGTGATACCTCGGCGCCCATGACGCTCACGAGTCGCTCCAGTATCGCCCAGGCGAGGGTTCCGATGAGGCCGGTGAGAAGCATGAGGCGAGCGAGCACGCCGAGGTTGTTCTTGCCGAGTTTCACGCGGCGTATTGTAGCCGGGCCGGGAGCAGTGTCAACCGCGGGGTGTACAGCAGCCTGTTGGCAGCTCCCGCTCGTCGCTACTTCCTGCCGCGTCGGCGATGGCCGAGGGCGGCGAGCACCCAGCCCATGAAGCCGCCGACCACGAGCGTGATGAGCAGCAGCAGGGCGCGGGACATCTCGATCTCCCACGCCAGAAAGGTGACCGAGGCCATTTCCGTGTTCTGCATCACGAAAATGATCGCCGCGACTCCGAGGATTATGCCGAGAATAAACTTTACCATGAGGGCCTCCTGTGGTAGCTTACAGGCCACGGACGCGTAGCTCAGTTGGATAGAGCGTCGGCCTCCGGAGCCGAAGGTCGTGGGTTCGAATCCCGCCGCGTTCAATTCCCTACATCGATCCGATTTCCGACTCGTACTCGGGAAAGTATCGGGCAA
>JAWLDL010000191.1:0-5013 GCA_041686675.1 Spirochaetia bacterium
CACCGCACCCCGCGAGAGGTCGATAAGACCACGCCGTTGCCAGTCTTTCAGCACGCGGCTTATGACCTCGCGCGAGGAACCGAGCTCGGCGGCGATCCGCTGATGCGTCCAGCCGAGCACGGGTTTCTCGCTGCTCGTGTGGCGAAGCAGAAGCGCCGCAAGTCGCACATCCAGTTTCTGGAACACCACTTCCTCGACGAGCGCGATGAGGGAGGTCAGCCGCTCATGATAGAGGCGGAACACGAAATCCCGCCACGCCGGGGCACGGTCGACGAGCTCCCGCACGCGCGCGGCCGGCACGAGCACCACGTCCCCCTCGGCACTGACCTCGGCCGTTGCGGGGAATGAAGCCTCGTTGAGGATGCCGAGTGTTGAGAGGATGCAGGATTCTCCCGCCCCCACCCGATAGAGGGTTATCTCTCGACCGCTCTCGCCGACCTTGGTGACGGCGAGCTCGCCGGTGAGGATGAGCGGCAGGTATGCGGTTTCATCACCCTCGCGGTAGAGCGTCGCACCGGCGGGAAAGTGCTTGAAGCTTGCATGCTCCGAGATTTCCCGCCGCGCGGTCGACCCGCCGAGAAGGCTCGGAAACTCCGATGCCAGGCGGGCCTGCGTCGCCTCGTTCAGCATGAGGGGCAGTATATCATGCAGCGGCCCGTTCGACCCTCAGCAGGCGAGCGTTGATGGCCACGATCACCGTGGACAGCGACATCAGAAGCGCCCCGACCGCCGGCGATATCATGATTCCCGCCCAGAACAGCGCACCCGCCGCCAGCGGAATCGCGACGACGTTGTAGGCCGTCGCCCAGATCAGGTTCTGCACCATCTTCCGGTAGGTTGCTCGCCCGAAGAGAACGAGTGCCGTTACGTCCTGCGGGTTGGAGTTCACCAGGATGATATCGGCCGTCTCGGCGGCAACGTCCGTTCCCGAGCCGACGGCAATGCCGATGTCCGCCCGTGCAAGTGCCGGCGCATCGTTTACTCCGTCCCCGGTCATGGCGACGAACTCGCCCTCCTGCTGCAACTCGACCACGCGCTCCTGCTTCTCGTGCGGCAGCACCCCGGCGAAATAGCCGTCCATACCCAGCTCCCCGGCAACTGCGGCCGCGGTCTCCTCGTTATCGCCGGTAATCATGCGGCAGGCGATGCCGCGGGCCTGCAGGGTGCGCACCGCCTGTCGGGATTCCGGGCGGATGCGATCGGAGAGCACGATGGAGCCGACGGGTTCGTCTTCGGAGAGCACGTAGACGCGGGTCCCGCCGGCGGGGCCGCCGCCCGCTTCACCCGCGTCACCGGCGGGACCTCCGTCGCCCTGGCCGCCGTCCTCCGTCCCCGGCACGCTCAGGCCGTGCTCGGCGAAGTAGGAGGGGCCGACAACCGCAACGCGCCGGCCCTCAACACGGCCGGTGACGCCCTGCCCCTTGATCGCCTCGAAGTCCTCGACGCCCGCGACCTTCACGCCGGCCTCACGGGCCCGGGTGAGGATGCCCGCGGCGATGGGATGCTCGGAGTTCTGCTCGAGCGCCGCCGCAAGCGCGAGCACGCGGTTCTCGTCATAGTCCGAGTGGAGCGGCTCCACCGAGGAGACGCCGAAGACTCCCTCGGTCAGGGTTCCGGTTTTGTCGAAGAGCACCGTGGTGATCCGGCGCGCATTCTCGAAGGCGGTGCGGTTTCGAATAAGGAGCCCGTTCTGCGCCGACTTCGTGGTCGACACCGCGACCACGAGCGGAATTGCGAGGCCGAGGGCGTGCGGACAGGTGATGACCATAACGGTCGCCATGCGCTCGATGGCAAACTGAACATCCTGACCGACCAGGAGCCAGACGGTAAGCGTGACGACGCCGACGGTGATCGCGACGACGGTCAGCCAGAAGGCTGCGCGGTCGGCGAGGCCCTGGGTCTTCGAGCTTGCCTCCTGCGACTCACGGACGAGGGTGATGACCTTCGCCAGGTAGCTTTCCTCGCCGGTACCGGAAACCTGGACGGTGAGCGAGCCGTCACCGTTTATCGACCCGCCGATCACCTCCTCACCGTCACTCTTTGCGACCGGCCGGGCCTCGCCGGTGAGCATCGACTCGTTGACCGAGCTCTTCCCGTCGACGACCGTTCCGTCCGCGGGTATCTTCTCGCCCGGCTTCACCAGGAGAGTGTCTTCCGGACGGACCTCCGAGAGCGCAACGTCTTCGTAGGAGTCCTCGCCGTCTACCTTTCGGTGCGCGGTGTCGGGCATGAGGCGCGCGAGCTTCTCGAGCGCAGAGGAGGCGCTGAGCACCGAGCGCATCTCGATCCAGTGACCGACGAGCATCACGTCGATCAGGGTGGCGAGCTCCCAGAAGAAGAACCGGCCCTCGAGGCCGAACACGACAGCCGAGCTGTAGACGTAGGCCACCCCGATGGCAAGAGCAATGAGCGTCATCATGCCGGGGGTGCGCTCGCGAAGCTCGCTTACCAGACCCGTGAGGAACGGCCACCCGCCGTAGAAGAAGATGAAGGTGGCGAGCGCGAAGATGATATATCCCGCGCCGGTCACCTGAACCGAGAAGCCGAGTAACTCCTGCACGAGCGGGGAGAGAACGAGAATCGGTACGGTGACGACGAGGGAGATAAAGAATCGTCGCCTGAAATCGCGAATCATCATCCTGTGGTGCTCTGAGTGGTCATGCTGCTCGTGGTCGCCCTGGCTCATGGTGGCTCCTTATCCTACAAAGCTACGGCCGAACGACGCGTCGGAGCAAGCTGCCCGACCGCGGCAGTCGGGTGGCGCCACCGGTCCGGGGCGCGCGCAGGTGGCGAAAGCCGATCATCATGGTTATGTTAAGGGCAGGAGAAAGCTTCCATGGAAGAGACGATACTGAGCAACGGCGGAGTTCTCACGATGGACGCTCAGGGCCGCGAGGCGGAAGCGGTGCTTGTGCGCGGTAATCGCATCGCGGCTGTCGGGTCGAACGCCGAGGTCCGGGCCCAGGCCGGGCCCGGCGCGGCGCAGATCGACCTTGCCGGGCGGACGCTGATCCCCGGATTCAACGATAACCACATTCACCTCGTCAACATGGCCGATCGGGAACGAACGCCGAGCCTCTTCGGGCTCTCCAAGGCAGAGATCATCGAGCACCTTCGGTCCTCCTATGCGGATGCCGCAGAGGGAGCGTGGCTCGTGGGCACGCAGTGGGACTACCCGCACTGCCCCGACCCCCACGTGAGCGACCTCGACGCGGCCTTCCCCGACCATCCGGTAGCCCTCTTCCAGTTCTCGGGGCACGCGGCGTGGATGAACTCGCGCGCGTTTTCCGAGCTCGGCATCACCGCGCAGACCCCCGACTGGGACCGCGGTGGCGTCGACGTGGATGCACAGGGGCGCCTCACCGGCATCCTTCGCGAGCCCTTCGGCGCTCCGGGACTCCGCGACCTCTTTCAGAAGCGCTTCACAGACCCGGAGAACATGCGCCGCAATCTGCCGGGAGCGCTTGCGAACCTCAACCGCAACGGCGTCACTTCCGTTCAGGACAATACCTGGTTTCCGCACGTCATGGATGTCTACAACGAGCTCTACGCCGACGGCGGGCTGACCGTGCGGCTCTCGTGCTGGTTCATGGGGGACTCGGAGAAGCTCGTCGCGGGCATGGAAGGCAGGGAGTTCCATCCGTTGTACCTCGAGCGGGGACCGCTCAAGTACTTCCTCGACGGGGCGTTCTCGAGCAGGACCGCCTGGCTCACCGAGCCCTACGCGGGAGAACCTGATAACTACGGCACCGGTATGCCGGCAGACGATATCGTGCGCTTCCTCGAGCCGGCAGTGCGCGCGCGCAGACAGGTCGCATCCCACGCTATCGGCGACCGGGCGACGCGGGAATACCTCGACGCAGCCGAACGCCTCGTCGAGCGTTATCCCCACCTCCGGGAGATGCGTATCCGCATAGAGCACGGACAACTCATAAGCGATGCCGACATCCGCCGGATCGTGGACCTCGGCTTCCACGTGGCGACCCAGCCACACGCGGCGGCCACGCCGCAGAAAGACATCGAGCTCGTCGGTCGCGAGCGGGCGCTGCGCGCCTACCCCTACCGGTCTCTCATTGACGCCGGTGCGCAGATTTCCTTCGGCTCCGATTATCCCGGAGAAGGCAGCTTCGAGCCACTCCTCGGTATCCACTACGTCGTCAACCGGGAAGGACCGGAGGCCATAACGCCGGCCGAGGCGCTGCGGGCCTATACCATCGGCAGTGCCTACGCGCAGTTTGCCGAATCCGAAAAGGGCTCCATCGAGCCCGGCAAGCTCGCCGACCTCGCAGTACTCAGCGACGATCCCACGCGAATCGACCCCGCCGGCATCAGGGACATAGACGTGGAGCTCACCATGACCGACGGGGAGATCGTCTACGAGGGCTCTCCTATGCGAGCCCCCGCACCGCATGGTGCCGGTTAGAGGTCGGCGATTCGACGCAGTATCGCAACGTAGGCATCGCGGCGAATCGACATGACGGCCCGTACCTGCTCGCCGTCGGTGCGCACGCTTGCACCGCGGAGGGTGCCGTTTGCGAGCTCCATGGTGAGACCCGTGCGACGGATCTGCGCAGCAACGCCCGGGTCGATGGCGTAGGCCATGGCGAGGGGGTCGGGATGACGGGTGAATGGACGCCCGTAGACGTGCTGCGAGCGGGCGAGGACGAAATCCTGCAGGCGAAAGAAGAGCTCCGAGGCGCGCCCGTCGCGAAGGCCGACCGCCGAGAGATCATCACGTGAGAGCTCGTGCTCGATGCAGGCATCCCAGGGGACTACCTCCATGGGCACCCCCCGGTCGAGGACGAACTGCACGGCCTCTGGGTCTGCGTAGAAGTTGAACTCGGCGAACCGGGTTACGTTTCCGACATCGATGCCGCCTCCCATCGCCACGAGACGCCCGATCCGTGAGATGGCGTCCGGAAAGAGATTCAGGCTCATCGCAAGGTTCGTCATCGGACCGAGCGTCACGACGGTGGCGTCGGGGTTCGCGCGCAGAAGCTCGGCGAGGCCGAC
>JAWLDL010000192.1:0-5007 GCA_041686675.1 Spirochaetia bacterium
CGCCGCGTCGAGCTCCTCTGCGGTTTCATCGAGCCGGGTGCGGAGCTCCTCTACGCGAGTCTGCAGCTCCGCGTTGCGGGTGCGCAACGAGATCAGCTGTTCCTGCCGCTCGCCGGAACCCTCTTCGAGCTCCTGGTTCTCGGCCTCGAGCTCGGCGATATCGGTCTGCAGGCCGTCGATGCGATTCTGCAGCTCGCCTGTGGCCTGCGCCACGGTGGAGCGAACGGCACCGGGGAGCTGGGTCATCTGACGGCTGCGGGGATACTGTGCCGCCACCTGGAGATAGGCGTCGACGGCCGCCTGGTAGTTGCCGGCTTCACGGGCCTGCGCGGCGGCCGCTATGAGCGGGGCAGCTGCCTGCGACTGTTCTGCGGTGGTCTGAGCGTCAGAAATTTCCACGGCCGACTCTCGAATCCGCGAGATGATCTCCTCGGCGGGAGCCGCGTCCTGGGGGAGCAGGGCGATGGCCTCACGGTAGGAGGCGAGGGCCGCGCCGTAGTCGGCCGCCGCAAAGGAAGCCCCGGCCTCGGAAATGGCGGACTCCGCCGCCTCGGAACGATCGATCCGCTGGTCACGCAGATCGGCAATCACGTCCCGCTGCCTTGAGACGAAGTATTGGTGCCCCTCGGCCACCGCGGGGATGAGGTTGAGTGCTTCGTTGTAGAGAGCTTCCGCCTGTTCGACATTGCCCGCCTCGAAGGCCGCATTTCCCTCGTTGACCAGACGCGTTGCCTCCTGAACGGTGCGCGACTGGGCGATAAGGGCGTCGGTATCCGTCGCTCGGGCGGTGCGCTGCTCCTCCACGAGCTGCTCGAGGGAAGAGAGGATGAAGAGCTCGGCCTCGCGACGCTGTGCGACCGCCGGCAGTGCTGCGACCGAGTCCTCGGAGAGATAGCTTCGAAGCTGCTCGATGGTGCCGAGCGCCTCGCCGTAGTTATTCCCGCGAATCTCGCTTCGGATCTCGTTATAGTAGCCCACGATCTGGTTGGCCGCCTGCTGTTCCCGCTCGCGGCGATCGGAGAGCGAACTGAGCTCGGTCTGGGCGTCGGTCAGCTGCTCCTGTGAAGCGCTGAGCTCCTGCTCGAACTCGCTCTGCAATTCCGCCTCGCGCTCGCGCGCCTGGTCGAGGATCTGCGCCCGCTCCTGCTCGAGCTGTTGCAATTCGCCGCGGAACTCCGACTGCAGCTCCGCAAGCGTCTCGTCGAGCTCGGCCCGTTCCGCCTCCGCCTCTGCGCGGAGCTCGGCGAGCTCGGCCTCGATTTCGGCGTTACCTTCGGCCTCGAGAACGGCGATGCGCTCATCGATGGTGGTCTCACCGACCCCTTCGTCCTCGAGTCGGCTGCGCTCTGCGGCAAGCTGGGCCTCGAGCTCGGAGCGCAGTTCCGCCTCCCGGCGGGCAAGCTCCTCCTCGAGGTTTGTCTCGAGCGCCGCGCGCCGCGCCTCGATGTCGCCGAGCCGCTGCTCTATGTCGGCGATCTCCTGTTCTTTCTGTTCGAGCTCGGCCTGGGCCTGCTCCTGTATGCGACGGATCAGCTCCGCCTGCGCGCTCGCACCCTCGCGTTGGGCGTCGATCTGCGCCTGCTCCTCCTGCTGGAAGTAGGTGTAGAGCCCGAGGAGACCACCTGTAACGATGGCCGCCATTGCGAGATTGACGATGAGGGGAAAGACGAACCCGCGACGTGTCGCGCGGGACAGGGTCAGCGCATCGGTTGAAAGCCCCGCACGGCTGTCGGATGTCATACGGTCGATTTCGGCGAGAATCTCGCGTCGGTCTTCCGCGGAAATTCCGGAGTCGTCGGCCTCGAGGAGGTCGCTCGGTTTTATGTTGTCTTCGACGAGTAGTCGTTTGCGGTACGTGCTACCGCGCTTTAGAAGTCCGGACATGTCTTTCGCACTCGTACTCTACCGCATTTTGGAGCTTATGCAACATCTTGATTATCGGTCAGGTTGTCCATAAACTCGTAGTCATGCAACGAACGGTTTTGGCTATGCTCGAGCAGGCGGCGGAGGATTTTCGCGACACACCCTACGTGTGGCAGAAGGGAGATGGCGGGTGGAGCGCCATGACCTTTCGTGAGGTTCGCGACGCAACGCGTGCGCTTGCCGCCGGACTGAGGTCAATAGGGATCGGGCGCGACGATAAGGTCACAATCCTCTCCGAGGGCCGTCAGGAATGGGTTATCGGTGAGCTTGCCGTACTGCACGCCGGCGGCGTCTCGGTGCCGCTCTCGATAAAGCTGCTGCCCGATGAGATCCCGTTTCGCGTGAACCATTCCGAGAGCAAACTGGTCATCCTTTCGACGAACACCGCCGCCAGGGTCACCGAAATCTTCGATGACTTCGAGAACCAGGTGATGCTGCTCTGCCTCGACGATGACAGCGACACGCTCGCGCGTCTCGAGGAGGCCACGGGACTGCAGCGTGGCGAGCGGCTCTTTTCCTATCCGGAGTTGCTCGAGCGGGGGCGAGGGGAGCTCGCCGCGCGTGAGTCGGAGCTCTCCGCGCTCGCACAGGAGATCTCCGAAGAGGACGTCGTCACCATCTCCTATACCTCCGGGACCACGGGAAACCCCAAGGGAATCATGCTGACCCACAAGAACTACTACGTGAATGTGCATGATTCGGTGAACCTTCATCAGGTACCGCACGGCGGCTATTCCACGCTTCTCATTCTTCCCTGCGACCATTCCTTTGCGCACACCGTCGGTCTGTACGCCGCACTTCCCCGCGGCATACAGATCTACTTCGTGGACGCCAGGGGAGGCGGAATGGCGACGATCCGGAACATCCCGACCAATCTGAAGGAAACCGAGCCGGTGTTCCTGCTCACGGTACCTGCCCTGACGGGAAACTTCATGAAGAAGATCAAGGAGGGTGTTGCAGCACAGGGTGGGGTGGCAAAGAAGCTCTTCGACGCGGGCGTCGCCGCCGGAATTGCATACTACGGTGACGTGCACGACAAGCCGCCGTTTTTCACGCGGTTGAAGAACTATCTGCCTTACAAGCTCGCCGATGCGGTCGTCTTCAGCAAGGTACGGCAAACCTTCGGACGAAACATCCAGTTCTGCGTGGGCGGGGGAGCACTTCTCGACCGCAAGCAGCAGGAGTTCTTCAAGGCCATCGGGGTGCCGATTTACCAGGGCTACGGGCTCACCGAGGCGGCCCCGGTCATCTCCTCGAACACGCCGTATGCACACAAGATCGGGAGCTCAGGGAAGGTTGCGGCCTCCGTTGACTGCCGGATTCTCGGCGAGGACGGGAGTGAGTGCGCGGTCGGCGACGTCGGGCAGATAGCGATCCGTGGCGAGAACGTGATGAAGGGCTACTTCAACAACGAGTCCGCCACCGCCGAGGCCCTCCGGGACGGCATGCTCCTGACCGGTGACAGAGGCTATTTCGATGAAGACGGCTATCTCTATGTCGTCGGCCGCGAGAAGGCGCTGCTCATCTCGCCCGACGGGGAGAAGTATTCGCCGGAGGAAATCGAAGAGGCCATCGTCAATAGCTCCGAGCTTATCCACCAGGCCCTCGTCTACAACGACCACAACCGCTACACCGGCGCTCTCATCACCCTCGACGAGGACAAGGTGAGAGCGCGCATCGCAGAGCGTGGCATTGCCGACGCCGATTCCCTGCTCGATGAGCTTCGAACGGAGCTCTATCGCTTCGAGGAAGACCCGGCCTACCGCCGCAAGTTCCCCTCCCAGTGGATCCCGTCCACCTTCCAGGTCCTCGAGGAACAATTCACCGAGGAGAACAAGATGATCAACTCGAGCATGAAGATGGTCCGGTTCAAGGTCGTTGAGGCGCACAAAGACCGAATCGATGCGATGTATGCCGAGGACGGGCAGGACCATCGCAACGAACGCAACCGGCAGGCGGTACGCTCACTGTTACAATAAGGGAGGCATTTCATATGAAATTGACAGCACAGCAGGCACGGCGCCGCGTTGCCCCCTCCAACCTGAATATCGAGTCTACACGGGACGCGGACCGAATCAGCGAGATTATCGGCCAGGATCGGGCGCTCAAGGCGCTTCAATTCGGTCTCCAGGTTGACGGGAAGGGATACAATATCTATGTTTCCGGCCCGCCGGGGATCGGGAAGATGACCTCGGTAGAGTCGTATCTCGAGCGGGTTGCTGCGGAGAAGCAAACTCCGCGCGACTGGTGCTTCGTCTACAATCTGCAGGATCCCTATCAGCCTCGTGCAGTCGGGTTGCCCTCCGGCAAGGGAAACGAGTTCAAGTCCGACATGCAGCACCTGCGGGAAGTCGTCGAGCGCGATATTCCGGGTGTCTTCCAGGGAGAGGAATACAGCCGGCACCGCGAGGAGGCGCTCAGCGACGTGCAGGAGCGCGGCCAGGAGATTTCCCGCAGGATTCAGGAAACGGCGCAGGAAAAGGGCTTCGTGCTGCAGTCGACCGTCATGGGTACCGCGGCCGTCCCGGTCAAAGACGGACAGCCGCTGCGCGACGAGGACCTTCAGCAGCTGCCACAGGAGGAGCGCGAAGAGATCGAGCGGAAGCGACGAGAGCTCCAGGAGGAAATTCGCAACCTCCAGAAAGACTACCGCCGCCTCGACCGGGAGGCGCGGGAAAAGGTGAACGAGCTCGACCGGCAGGTCGTGCAGAACCGCATAGAGGGGCCGTTCGAGGACCTTCGCGAAAAGTACGAGGGCAACGACACGGTCTGCGCGTATCTCGACGAGATGCAACAGGACATCCTCGACAATGTCGAAACCCTCAAGGAGTCGGCAGGGCAGCAGGAACAGCAGGGACAGATGAACCCTCAGGTCAAGCGCCAGCTCGAGGCGATGCGGGAACAGTTCTTCAAGAAATACGACGTCAACGTCATCGTGGATCACAGCAGGCGCTCGGGCGCCCCGGTGGTTGTGGAGCTCAACCCCAACTACAACAACCTCGTCGGTCGGATCGAGAAAGAGATGCAGATGGGGGCCCTGAACACCGACTTCACCCTGATCAAGCCGGGAGCCCTGCTGCAGGC
>JAWLDL010000193.1:0-4995 GCA_041686675.1 Spirochaetia bacterium
CGGCGGCCAGACTCGACACCGCCGCACTCGAGATCCCCCCGCCACCTGCATCGCCGCCGGCCCCGCCGCCGAGTGTCCGCGGCTGCACCGGGTAGTCACGCCCGGCATTTATCAGGTATTCGAGCGCGGCTTGCGCGTCGATCAACCCGTGCCCGAACTGCTCGTCGTGACCGGGCTCACCGAGGTCTTTCGCCGTATTCGCGAGGATGGCGTAGACCGCGTCCTGGTTGAGGTTGGGGGCGTAGGAGTAAAGCAGCCCTACCACACCGGAGACGTGCGGGGTGGCCATGGAGGTGCCGGCGTAACCGGCATAATCTCCGTCACCGGAGGACACTATACTCCACACATACGCCTGCTCGTCGCCGCCGGGCGCCGAAAAGTCAACCTCCGGGCCGCGGGCAGAATACGACGCGAGGTCTTCGCGAACCGTAACCGCGGATACGGCAATCGTGTTATCAAAGGCCGCCGGGTAGACCACCTGTGCTCCGGTATTGCCGGCCGCTGCTATCACTGTTATACCCTCGGAAACCGCATATTCAATTGCCTCATACAATCCGGGATCGATACCCGCCCCGCCGAGGCTCAGATTGACGACGCGGCTATCGCGCGTCGGGGGCTCGACTCCGCTTTGGTTGCTCTGCGCGCTGTAATACACGGCCCGCATTACGTCCTCTGTCGTACCGTTGTCTTCGCCTCTAAGAGCGCGAACAGCCATGACCTGGAGCCGGTCCCATCCAACGCCCGATACCCCGGTTCCGTTATTCGTTTCGGCAGCGATGGTACCGCTAACATGCGTCCCGTGCGAGTCATTCTCGTCATCGGTCGGATCGGTGTCACCGTAGTCGCTGCCGCCGCTCAGGACGTCGAACTCATAGCCCCCATCGTGGGTACTTGCATTGAAGAAGAGATTGTCGTCTATGTCACCTTCCTGGAGAATTCCGTTGTCGACCACAGCGACCAGGACTGGGGAAAAAGACCCCAACAGCTGCGGATCCGCGACTATTCCCCACGCCCCCGGCATGTTGATCTGCCGGTAGTGCCACTGATCGCTGTAAATAGGATCGTTCGGCTCCAGCGCCCCCGGCGACTCATACGGCTCGTACGCCACCACCGTCGGATTCCGGCACCCGGCGAGAATCAGCAGAAGCAAGACGGACGCCGCGGCCAGCATTCCGGCACTACGCAAGAGACGGGTGTTTCTTCCGTATCGATGGGACGGAGTAGTCACGGAGAAGACAATAGCACAGCGCCGGGCCTGAGCACAGTGTCGGAGGTGAACCGGTACGTGAACGGGGAGCGTATTGACACCGGGGTATGAATAGAATATATTCAAACCATGCCATCGACTACGATACACTTTCCGGACGAGACCCTGGAGAAAATCGATTCAGTAGCCAGGAGGCGCGGTATAAGTCGAAATCGGTTCGTCATCGAGGCCTGTGAAGAAGCCGTTGCCGAAGACGCCGGTGAGTGGCCGACGGGCTTTTTCGAGCTCGATCTCTCCGAAGAGGATCTGCGTCTGCTTCAGACGGCCGGAAGAGAGCTCGAGGAGACAGTGATGCAGAACAGGCGTAACCGGGGCGCCCCGATACTATGATGGACCTGCTGGATACAACGGCGTTATCCGCTGCAATGCGCAACGAAGATGAAATGGTCGAGTATCTGGAAGCGCGCCGGCCCGGCACCCTGGCAATCGCGCCTCCGGTACTGGCTGAAATCGAATATGGGCTCCGCAGGCTGGAACACGGCTCGAGAGCCCGAAGCCTTCTGAAGGCCCAAAAGGACCGCCTGTTGGGTCATCTGCGCATACTCGATTGGGACCAACCATCGTCTGAGTACTTCGGCGAAATAAAGGCCTCTCTCGAGAAAGCGGGGAAACTCATAGACGACTTCGACATTGCCATAGCTGCAATCGCGCGGTCGCACGCCGCACGCGTCATTACGGCCAACCTCGTTCATTTTCGCCGCATCGAGGGTCTGGAGTCCCGCCACTGGACCGAGGCCCGAGAGCCCCCCGGCCACGCCGGCTGACACCGCGGCCGGGGCCCGCGACGCGGCCGGGGCCCGCGACGCGCTCGGTGACCCCTTCGCCCGCCTGATCTCTCTCAGTCAGTTCTCCATAATCAGAATCTCAACCCGCCGGTTCTTCCGCATGCCTTCCTCGGTGGAGTTGTCGGCAACGGGCTCGCGGGCGCCCATGCCCCGGAACAGGAGCCGCTCGCGGTTTCGCACGCCCTCCTCGATGAGGAAGTTGCCCACGGCGGCGGCGCGCTCTTCGGAGAGCTGCTGTCTGCCCGCTTCGGTGCCGGCAAGGGCGGTATGCCCGGTAATCAGAATGTCGCGCTCGGGATACTTCTCGAGGATGGTGGCGATGCGGCTGAGTTTCTCGCGCTCCGACTCCACGAGCAGCGCGGAGTCGGGCGGGAAACGCACATTGTCGAGGGTGATGGTTACCCCTTCCTCGTCACTGGAGACGCTCGCGTCGTCCACGCCGAGGTCCTCGAGATCGCGCTCGACATCCTCCTGCACCTGATCGCGATCGAGGGGATCGGCATTGAGAACCTCCGAGCTTGCGGTGCCCTCGTACTGCAGGGTGCGTCCGTTCGCGGTACGCAGCACGAAGACGTAACTCTCCTCGTAACCATGGGGACGACCACGGGCGGAATCCCAGTAGTAAAGCTGGTCGGCGGTCCCGGAGATTATGATCGGATACCACGGGTCTGTCGGGGTCTCTTCGGCACGATGGAAGACATTGTACCGGATGGAGAAGGCCGGGTACTCGCCGCCTCGCCATTCGCGAGTGCCGAGGTACTCGTACTGCACCGGCATCTCCGTCTCGATGGTTCCGGTCAGGTCGCCGGGTACGACGAACTCCAGGTCGAACACCTCGATGCCGGTTGCCGTCCAGGTGTCGCCGGGTGCCACCGCTTCCTCGGGCAGTATCGGCACGTTGCGCGTCGGCGGCACCACGCGGGAGGCATCGATGGTGTATCGGCCCCGCTCATCCCGCCAGAACTCGGAACGAAAGGTCTCACCGTAGCGGAACATGTCGGTTCCCTGATAGGAGGACTCGAGCGAGTGGTTGTATTCGAAGTCGTAAAACCCCTCCCCGTCGCGCACTTCCTCGATGGTAACGGCGATGCGGTTGAGGGCCTTGTTCTGCGCCTGGAACACCCCGTCAAGGAACACGTTCTGATCGACGGTCGAAAGGATGCGGTACTGCTCCCCCTCGCGGTACTCGAAGCGAAACAGTTGCTGCGCATCGACGTACGCGGCGCCTAACAGGAACAGGCACGAGATCAACACAAGCTGGACGGCAGGTGCGATCGGCGCGGCAGCAGCCGGAATCGCCCCCCGGCCCCGTCGTCGGCGGACGAGAGCGGTTCTCATTTCATCATCTCCATATTCTGTCTACTCGGCACACCGGGCGACAATCTTGACAAAGCACAAGGGGAAAGATATCGTTTTCGCAGACAGCGTGACAACGGTCCGAACCTGCGGATAGATGACGTGACAGCGGAGAGCCAGGCGAAACGTCTGCGAAACATCAAGAAGTTCTCATCGAAGCGTCGCAGCAAGGAGCTCTCATACCTTCAGCAGGCCATCTATCCCCATATCGTGAAAGGCAGGGACTTCGTCGTCGAGACAGGACCCGACACCGCGCATCATGTAGAACTTCTCCTACCGCCCCTGCTCCGCGTGCGCTTCGACAAACCGGGCATCAAGGCACTCATCATCACTCGTGAACCGGCGGACATAAAGGCCACCGCGGAACTGCTTGAGGTCGCGCTCGATGGAAAATCGGCGAAACGCCGCTCCGATCAGCTCGACGTGGTCGAGCTGGGCGCCTCCAACGCCGCGCGCAAGGAAGCATCGCTCATCGCGAACACCCCCCACGTGATCGTCGGGAGCACCGAGCGCGTTATCGATCACATTCGCCGTGATAACCTCGACCTTTCGAGCGTCGAGGTGTGCGTCATCGATGAGCCCGCGGCCGAGTTCGCCGGCAGCTTCAATGCCGACCTGCACTACATCTACTCCAAGTTCTCCGGCTATCCCCAGACAGCCGTCTTCACCGAGACGCAGCATGAAGGTATAGCGGACGTGGTGCCCCTTCTGCGCCGACCGTCGACGATACCGGTCTCGACCTGGCGCAGGAACGGCACGGACACGAACGGCGAGGTGGCAACAGGCGACGCGGCAAACGGCGGTACGAGACGATCCAATTCCACACGGAAGGAGAGTCAAACCGTGAGTACGAGAACTTTTTCTGATCTCATGAGGGACGAGAAGCTCAAGGAGCAGATCGACGAGATAATCCGGGACATCCACGACAACGAGGACCCGGATGAAATGAACGCCTTTCGAAAGCTCATACGCAAGCGCGTGCCGTTCTTTCGCCGGGGCTATTTCGCCGCGTATCTGCTCAAGCACTACAGCGCCCCGTCAAAATCCGGCAAACCGTCAAAGCCGGTAAAACCGACCAAGCAGACCGACAAGAACGGCGACTTCTCCACCGTATTCGTGGGCGTGGGAAAGAATCGCAAGGTGTTCCCGCGTGACCTCATCCAGCTCTTCACCAGTGTTGACGGGGTGACCTCCGACGACATCGGGCAGATCAAGATCCTCGACAAGTACTCCTTCATCGAGCTGTCGAAGGACAAGGCGCAGTCGGCGATTGACGAGCTCAGCGGCAAGGAATACCGCGGTCGAAAGCTCAACGTGAACTACGCTCGCAAGGTCGACTGACCCGAAGCAGTTGAGCCCGGTCGTCTCACCGCCGAAAAGAGCCCCGGTCAGAACATCACGCGACTGACGAGCAACAGGGCAATATAGAAGTTGATCCCCGTCCCGGCGAGCAGGACTGCAACAGCCGAGATCTCGAAGAGCTGCGCCGCCCGCTCGGACCGGCGCGCGAGGCGGGACGGCTCCCCCGGTATGACGAGCAATCCGGCCATCGGATCATTCGGCCGCCGGAGATCGGCTGCGTCGGAT
>JAWLDL010000194.1:0-4968 GCA_041686675.1 Spirochaetia bacterium
GGTGATCGACGGCGACTCCTCCGGAAGACGCGGGGCGGCTCCCGGCGAGGTCCGGAAGGCAACGCGCATCTCCACGCGGTCGCCGACGTAGAACACCTGGGGCAGGAACGTCGTGCGCTCGATCTCCGCCTCCTGCGGCTCCTCGCTCTGCGCCCCGGTCGGCGGCGCGGGCGAGAGGAACAGCGCCAGAAGGAGCACCGCCGGCACCACTGCCGCCGGCAGCGCACGCGGGAGAACCACCGCCGCGGCCGCGATGAGACGTCGCCAGGCGAGATGCCGCCTCATCGGGACTTCCTCCTGCGAAAGAACTCGATGAGGCGGGCGACGGGGTCGTCCTCGGTGGATACCTCGAGCGTTGCGATACCGCGGCGGCGGCAGTCACGCTGCCACTGCAGGCGCTGCACCTCCCAGTATTCGCGGTACTGCTTCCTGAACTTCCGTGAACGTCCCGTGGCGAGCATGGTGCGGCCCGTCTCCGGATCCTCGAGCTGCACGAGTCCGGTGCGCGGATACTCCAGGTCCATGGGATCATAAATGCGCACCGCTATCAC
Source organism: Spirochaetia bacterium (assembly GCA_041686675.1). Lineage (GTDB taxonomy): Bacteria > Spirochaetota > Spirochaetia > DSM-27196 > PWMO01 > JAAAOH01. Next base: position 552 of record JAWLDL010000194.1, read on the forward strand.
GTCGTGGCGCCGCGCGAGCAGGCTGAGCTCCCTGAGGTATCCGGTCGTCTTGAAATCGGAGAGGACCACGCAGATGCCGCGGCGCTTCAGCGCCTCGCCCGCCGCCCGGAGCGCGAGGGCGAGATCGGAGCCCGCCCCCTGTGGCTCAAAGGCGATCATGTCCTCCACGAGGCGGGTAGCGTGCTTTCTCCCCTTCACCGGCGGGACCCAGTGCTCGATGCGATCGGTAAAAAAGACAGCACCCACCTTGTCGTTGTTCTGTACCGCCGCAAACGTCAGCAGCGAGAACAGGACGCTCTGCACTTCCCGTCGTGACTCATGCCGGGCGCCGACGTTGAGCGAGCCGGAGAGGTCCGCGATCATGAAGAGGGTGAGCTCGCGCTCCTCGCGATAGGTCTTGGAGAAAGCGCTCGCCATTCGTGCGCTTACGTTCCAGTCGATGAGACGTGCATCGTCGCCCTCGACGTATTCCCGCACCTCGTCGAACTCGATGCCGGGTCCCTTGAAGACAGAGCGATAGTTCCCCGCGAGGAGACTCTCGACGAGCCTGTTCGAGAGAAGCTGCAGCTGTTTTACACGGGAGAGGATCCGCGCTCGGTCCATGAAAGCGTACCGGTCGGCGTGCCGGCCCTATGGGACCGGCACCGCCGAGAGGAGGTAGTTCACCACGTCATCGGTCGTAAGCTCTTCGGCCTCCGCCTCGTAGGAGAGAACGATACGATGACGGAGCACCGGCCGGGAGATCGACTTCACGTCTTCCGGCACCACATAATCGCGCCCCTCGAACAGGGCCTTCACCTTTGCACAGCGATAGAGGTAGATCGTCGCCCGCGGCGAGCCGCCGAACTCGATGTAGCGCGAGAACGAATGCCCGCCCCGGCTCGTCTCACGGGAGGCGGTCACGAGGGAGACGATGTACTCCTCGATCCGCTCATCCACCGAAATCCGGGACACGATGTCCTTGAGCTTGCGGATGTCGGGACGGAAGAGCACCGGCTTGAGCTCGACCTCCTGCTGGACGCCGATGCGTCTGAGGATAGAGAGTTCCTCCTCGGCGGTCGGGTAATTGACGGTGAGCTTCATGATGAAGCGGTCGAGCTGCGCCTCCGGCAGAGGATAGGTGCCCTCCTGCTCGATGGGGTTCTGCGTGGCAAGCACGAAGAAGGGCTCGGGCAGCGGGTAGGTCTGGTCACCGATGGTCACCTGACGCTCCTCCATCGACTCGAGAAGCGCCGATTGCACCTTTGCCGGCGCGCGGTTTATTTCGTCCGCAAGCACGATGTTGGAGAACACCGGTCCCTTGCGGGGCACGAACTCACCGGTCTGCTGGCGGTAGACCATGTTTCCGACCAGGTCCGCCGGCAGGAGGTCGGGGGTGAACTGTATGCGCTTGAAGCTCGAATCGATCACCGCGCTGATCGTCTTCACCGCCAGGGTCTTTGCAAGACCCGGCACGCCCTCGAGAAGAACGTGCCCGTTGGCAAGAACGCCCATCAACAAACCGTCTATCATCTCGGCCTGGCCCACCACCGCGCGGGAGACCTCGTCACGCACCCGCGCGAGCATCGTGCTCGCCTCCCGGATCTCCGGGTTGGCCTGGGTCGACTGAAGCTCACTCATATTGCATCTCTCACGTTCTGTAATCGGCGTTCTCTCGCACGTACTCGCAGGAGAGATCGGATCCGAGCACCTGCGCGGATCCGCCGCCACTGTCTAGCGAAATACTGATGACCACCTCGAGCTCGTGACGGGGATAGCCGACGGCGGCGGGATCGGTGGATGCCGCCGATAGATACTCCGACAGCCGGCGTTCCTTCTCGCGGTCGAGCGCAAAGGCCCCCGCCTCGAACACGGTCTCATCCCCTACTCTAACGCGCATCCGCTCCACATCCAGAGGAAGCCCGGTGTTTCCGGCGTAATCACCGATCGCCGATACGATACGGCCGACGTTGGGGTCATTTCCGTACACCGCCGCCTTTACCAGCGGGGAGTTCACCACCGCCTTCGCCACCGCCTTTGCCTCGTCGGCGCTCGGCGCCCCGTCGACGCGCACCCGGATGACGTGTCCCGTGCCCTCGCCGTTTCGCACGATGTCGGCGGCAAGCTCGCGGCACACCCGATCGAGTCCGGCGCGGAAGGCCTCGCGATCAACCGGCGGTTTGCGGTTGGAGCTCATCGCAAGCACCATATCGCTGGTGCTCTGATCGCCGTCGATGCTGATGCTGTTGAAGCTGCCGTCGACGACCTCCGCGAGGGCCCGCCGGAGCTCCTCGCGGGAGATGGTGAGGTCGGTGAGGATGAACACCAGCATCGTGCCGAGGTTCGGCTCCACCATCCCGGCGCCCTTTGCGACAGCCACGATGCGCCCGGCACCGACCTCCGCGTGGCGCACCTTGGGGAAGGAGTCGGTGGTCATGATCGCCCGCGCCACCTCGACACAGGACCCGTCGTGGAGTCCCGCGGCAAGCTCGGGGAGCGCGGCCTTCATCTCGGATACGGGAAGCGACCAGCCGATGACGCCGGTGGACGCCGACAGGCAGTCTTCGGGATCGAGCGCGAGTCTGCGGGCAAGCTCTTCGGTGAGGCCGAGCGCGTCCTGTTTTCCCGTGGGCGCGCACACGTTCGCTATCTTGTTGTTGACGAGGACCGCCTGCATTGTTTCGCGTTCCATTCGCGCCCGTGCGATCTGAACCGGCGCGCCGGTAACCCGGTTGGAGGTAAAGGCTCCGGCGAACACCTGCGTCGGCTCGTCGGCCAGCAGCAGGGCCAGGTTCATGGCATACGGTTCTTCGCGTGGACGCTCTCGCGGCACAAAGGTCAGGCGGGTTGTTGAAACCCGAAACCCCTCCGGCAGCACCGCCCGGGGGGTCAGGGTGTTCACATATTCCCTCTCACTGGTGAACACCGCCATTCCGCCCATTTATAGTACGATTGGGTGTGCTTTGCAAGCCGACCGCGGGGCGGTAGGATGGGCGCATGCTCGAGTCCGTGCTTGCCCCGCAAACCATGGCCGCCTTCGCGTTCGGAATCATTCTCGTGCTTCTGCTCGTACTCCTCGTCGTGCTGCTGCGCCGTCGCCGTGGCCCAGCCGGCGACGAGGCCGGAGTGCTCTCCCGCCTCGAGGACGTCTCACGCTCTCTCTCGGAGCTCGAGCAGGTGTTCTCGGTGCCGCAGTCCCGCGGGGCGGTCGGAGAGACCCTGCTCTCCCGCCTTCTCGAGGATTGGCTTCCGAAGGGCACCTTCGAGTTGCAGTACTCCTTCCGTGAAGGGACCCGGGTTGATGCGGTGGTGAAGCTCGGACGCTACATGGTGCCCGTCGATGCGAAGTTTCCCTTCGAGGCGGCAAAGCGGGCCATGGAGAAGGAGGCCGGCGGCGGCTCCCGGGGCGGCGCCGGCAGCCGGGGCGGCGGGGCTGGCGGTGGCGGTTCCCGCGCCGGCGGCGGCGGACGCGGCGAGCTTCGCACCGCCTTCATGCGCCACGTCAACGACATCGCCGAGCGCTACATTCGCCCCGATGAGGGCACCCTCGGCTTCGCTCTCATGTACATTCCCTCCGAGCGCGTCTACCAGTTCGTCTTCGTGGAACAGGGTGATGATCTCCTCGGCGAAGCCATGGGCCGCGGCGTGGTCCCGGTAAGCCCGTCCACCCTCTTTCTCTACCTGCAGACCGTCGCCTACGGACTGCGCGGGTTCGCGATCAGCAAGGATGCCCGCACGCTGCTCTCTCGCTTCACCGCCGCCCGCACGGAGAGCACCGAGCTCGCCAGGGCCCTCTCGGTCGCGCAGACGCATCTGAAGAACCTCCACAAGGCACTCTCCGAGGTGGACGACCGGGTGGACCGACTCACGCAGAAGCTCGACGTGTCACAGGAGGAGGAAACACGATGACCGCCGGGGACGCCCGGCCCGCCGGGGACGCCCGGCCGCGAGAGGCGGGCGACGGCAACTCCCGGCCCGCCGCGGCCGCCGTCCGGGACGCGGCCGCCGACCTGTGCGCCGTCGTCGACAAGCTATCCTTCGGCGCGCCGATCACCCACGTATACAATCCCCTCAGCTATGCCTGGGCTGCGCATGAAGAATACATCCTCCGATACGCCCCCGCCCGCGCCCGCGTCATATTCGTCGGGATGAATCCCGGCCCGTGGGGTATGGCGCAGACCGGCGTACCCTTCGGTGAGGTCGAGACGGTGCGGGACTGGCTCGGCATCCGCGGCGAGATCGGACGGCCGTCACGCGAGCACCCGAAACGGCCGGTCAAGGGCTTCGAGACGAGCCGCAGCGAGGTGAGCGGGCGCAGGCTGTGGGGCCTCTTCCGTGCCCGCTTCGGCACACCCGAGCGCTTCTTCTCCGGGCACTTCGTGGCGAACTACTGTCCGCTTCTGTTCCTCGAGGAGTCGGGACGGAACAGAACCCCGGA
>JAWLDL010000195.1:0-4967 GCA_041686675.1 Spirochaetia bacterium
ATGAGCGAGCGCATCATCGGACACGTCGCGCGGGTGAACGGCCCCGTCATCGACGTTCGAGGGGTCACCGACGCCATGATGATGGAGCTCGTGTTCGTCGGTGAGGCACGCCTTGTCGGCGAGATCGTCAAGCTCACCGGTGACCGCGCGATCGTGCAGGTCTACGAGGACACCACCGGCGTCACGCCCACCGAGGAGGTCTACGGCTCGGGGATGCCGCTCTCGGTCGAGCTCGGTCCGGGGCTCATCGGGACGATCTACGACGGCATTCAGCGGCCCCTCGAGCGCATTCGCGATGTGAGTGACCAGTTCATCGCCCGTGGCATCCAGGTCCCCGGGCTCGACCGCGAGGCGCGGCTTCACTTCGTGCCGCGCCTCGAGGCGGGGACGGAGGTTCACGGTGGAGAGGTCCTCGGTACGGTGCAGGAGAGCGAGCGCATCGAGCACCGCGTCCTCGTGCCGCCGGATACCTCAGGGCGGCTCGAGTCGGTGGAGCCCGAGGGCGAGTATGCGGTGACCGACACGGTGGCCGTGGTGGGGACGGAGGACGGCTCCGAAGCCGGCGGACGCGGGCTCTCGCTCATGCAGCGCTGGCCCATTCGCCGTCCGCGGCCCACGAGCCGCCGAAAGCCCATCGACACGCCGCTTGTTACCGGGCAGCGGGTCATCGACACGCTCTTTCCGCTCGGGAAGGGCGGGACGGTTGCCATTCCCGGCGGGTTCGGCACGGGAAAGACCATGACGCAGCATGCCGTCGCCAAGTGGTGCGATGCGGACATCATCGTCTACATTGGATGCGGCGAGCGCGGTAACGAGATGACCGATGTGCTCACCGAGTTTCCCGAACTCGTGGACCCGCGCACGGGGCAGAGCCTCATGGAGCGCACCATCCTCATCGCCAATACTTCGAACATGCCGGTCTCAGCACGGGAGGCGAGCATCTATACCGGGGTGACGCTCGCCGAGTATTACCGCGATCAGGGCTACGACGTTGCGGTGATGGCGGACTCGACCTCCCGGTGGGCGGAGGCGCTGCGTGAGCTCTCGGGGCGCATGGAGGAAATGCCGGCGGAGGAGGGGTTCCCCGCATACCTTCCGACGCGCATTGCGGAGTTCTACGAGCGCGCGGGGAGCTTCGAGTCACTGGCCGGGGCGCCCGGCTCGGTGTCCATCATCGGCGCGGTCAGCCCGCCGGGCGGCGATTTCTCCGAGCCGGTTACCCAGCACACCAAGCGCTTCGTGCGCGGGTTCTGGGCCCTTGACCGCCAGCTCGCCAACGCGCGCCACTACCCCGCGATCTCCTGGCTCGACAGTTACAGCGAGTACGTCGATGAGCTCGCCCTGTGGTGGGAGGAGCACGTCGGGGCGAACTGGCTCGATGATCGCCGGGAGATCATGGACCTCCTCCAGCGCGAGGTCCGCCTCCAGCAGGTGGTGAAGCTGGTGGGACCCGATGCGCTTCCCGACAGCCAGCGCTTCGTCCTGGAGGTATCGACCCTCTTCAAAAACGCGTTCCTGCAGCAGAACGCCTTCGACGAGATCGACCGCTACTCGACGGTGGAGAAGCAGCTGAAGATGCTGCAGCTCGTTCTCACCTACTGGCGCCGCGGCTCGAGTGCTATCAAGAGCGGAGTGACGCTGGTGCAGATCAGACGGATGAAGGTGCTCACGGACATAAGCCGTATGAAGATGAACGTTGCAAACGACGAGCTCGACCAGATCGATAAGCTCCAGGCACGGCTCGAGCGCTCGATCGACAGACTGGAGTCTCCCCATGCATGAAAGCCACGACGACACCGCCGGCGCGGCCGGCGAGCGCGGTGCGACCGGCGGCCGCGGTACCGCTGTCGGCCTGCAGAGTGCCCGGGAGTATGTCGGCGTCTCGGAGATCGAGGGACCGCTCGTGTTCGTGCGGAAGACCCACCCGGTCGGCTACCGTGAGCTCGTCGAGTGCGTGACCGAGGACGGCCACGCGCGGCTCGGGATGGTGCTCGAGACCGCAGAGGATTACGTGGTTGCCCAGATTTTCGAGGGTACCTCCGGGCTCACGATGCCGGGGACTCGCGTTCGCTTCCGCGGCGAGCCCCTCTCGGTGTCGGTCGGCGAGGACATGCTCGGCCGCGTCTTCAACGGTGTCGGCGCACCGAGGGACGGAGGACCGCCGCCGGTGGGTGCGGCCGAGCGCGACATAAGCGGCCGCCCGATCAACCCGACCTCGCGCCGGTACCCGCGGGACTTCATCCAGACCGGCCTCTCCGCCATCGACGGGATGAACACGCTCATCCGCGGACAAAAGCTGCCCATCTTCAGCGGGAACGGCCTGTCCCACAACGCGCTCGCCGCCCAGATCGCGCGCCAGGCGAAGATCCGCGGCGGGGAGACCAACTTTGCGGTCGTGTTTGCAGCCATGGGGGTCAAGCACGATGTCGCGCAGTACTTCACCCGCAGCTTCGAGGAGGCGGGTGTGCAGGACAGCGTCGCGCTTTTTCTCTCACTCGCAGATGATCCCTCCATCGAGCGCCTTGTGACCCCGCGGACAGCTCTGACCCTCGCCGAGTACCTTGCCTTCGACCGGGGCATGCACGTGCTCGTCGTCATGACCGACATGACCAACTACTGCGAGGCGCTTCGCGAGATATCCACGCTGCGCGGCGAGATCCCATCGCGGAAAGGCTATCCGGGCTATCTCTACTCCGACCTCGCGGAGATCTACGAGCGCTCTGGGATCATCGAGGGAAGCGAGGGCTCGATCACTCAGCTTCCCATTCTCACCATGCCCAATGACGACATTTCACATCCGGTGCCGGATCTCACCGGCTATATCACCGAGGGGCAGATCGTCTTCGAGCGCGAGATGGCCGGACGCGGGATATACCCGCCCATCGCCGGCCTCCCGTCGCTCTCGCGGCTCATGAAGGACGGCATCGGTGAGGGGCTCACCCGCGCCGATCACCCGCACCTTGCGAGCCAGCTCTTTGCGGCCTACAGTTATGTAAAGGATGTGCGAAACCTCGCCTCGGTTATCGGAGAGGAAGAGCTCACGCCACTGGATTCTCAGTACCTGAAGTTCGGCGATGCATTCGAGAAGGAGTTTGTCTCTCAGGGGCAGTACGAGGAGCGAACGATCGAGGAGACGCTCGATCTCGGCTGGCAGGTGCTACGAAACCTTCCCGCCGACGAGCTCCACCGGGTGACGCAGGAAGAGATCGAAACCTACTACGGAGGCTGAGTACGGCGCGTAACGTTGCTCCCACAAAGACGAATCTCATGTCGCTCAGGGAGGAGCTGCAGTTTGCCGAGCTCGGCTACGAGCTCCTCGACCAGAAGCGAAACATTCTCGTCATCGAGCTTCTCGGCCTCGTCGACCAGGCCGAGGAGGTGCAGCGCGAGGCGGACGAGGCGCTCAGCCAGGCGCATGATGCGCTCAAAGGCGCGGCGCTCTCCATGGGAAAGCTCAAGACCGGCCGCATTGCCTCAGCGGTGAACATCGAGGCTGACATCGACCTCAGCCAGCGCAGGGTGATGGGCGTCCGCCTGCCCGTCGTTGAGACCTCGTTCACCGAACACGCACCGTACTACTCGACCTACCGCACGACATTCCGGGTCGATGAAGCGGTCGCGAGGTTCCGGGATGTTCTCGAAATCGTCGGCCGACTTGCCGAGCTGAAGGTGTCGATCATGCGCCTCGCGCGAGAGGTCAAGAAGACCATCCGAAAGGTCAACGCCCTCGAGAAGATCGCCATCCCCGAGCTCAACGAAACGGTGAAGATCATACAGGAACGCCTCGAGGAGAACGAGCGCGACATGTTCGTTCTCATGAAGATGGTCAAATCTCGCCTCGAAGCAAAGGAGCAGGCACAATGGCAGGGCCAATCCGACGACTCCTCGTCCTCGTAGACGGGACGGAGGAGTCCATCACGGCGGTACAGTACGCCATCCTCCTCGCCGGGTCCTCGGGTGCGGAGCTTATCGCTGCGTATGTCATCAACACACGCGCCTTGAACGAGCTACTGAAAACGCGTATCTTCGTCGAGGCCGAGGAAGAGGAGTACGAGGCGGACCTTCGCTCGGATGCCGACAGGTATCTGAAGCACGTGAAGGATCTTGCCGACCAGAAAGGTGTTCCCCTCCGGACCCTCACGGCCAGCGGCAGCGTTCACCAGGAAGTGACGAAGATGGTTCGCGAGCAGGAGGTCGACCTCCTGGTGATCGGTGAGATCGCGCACGCGCGCAGCCGCCGCGATGAGTTCTACAACGAGTCCGAGCGGGCAATGCGCAGCGTCGGCTGCTCGGTTCTCATCGTGAAAGATCAGGAGCGGGTGTGGGACATGTTCGAGTACGGAGCAGAGGAATAGCACAATGGCGTTGATCGATCAGATACGTGAAGATGTTGTGAAGGTGCCGCTCGAGGGCCGCAACAAGCCCGACATCCTGCGCGAGCTCGTACAGGTGCTCGCCGATGCCGGTGATCTCACCGATACCGAATCCGCTTACCGCGCGCTTCTCGAGCGCGAGGGACGGGGCAGCACGGGCCTCGAGAAGGGCATCGCCGTGCCCCATGCCAAGACGGATGCGGTCGATCGGCTCACCGTGGCCATCGGCATCGCCCCGACCGGGGTCGATTTCGATGCGCAGGACGGCAATCCCTCGCAACTCTTTTTCCTGCTTCTTGCCGCCCCTGATCAGTCGGGGCCGCACATCGAGGCACTCTCAGAGATTGCCCGCCTCACGCGCTCAGACGCCTTCTGCCGCTCCCTCGCCAACGCACAGAGCCCCGCGGAGGTTGTGGAGCTCATCCAGGAGTAGGCGGGCGGTGCCTGCAACCCGCGGCCCCGCCGGCAGCCGCCCGGCCGTGGCTCCGGCGACCCGTGTCGGCGCCGGGGACCCAGGACGGCGCCGGGAGCCGCGAAGCGGGCCCGCGGGCGCAGCAGTGCCGCGGCGCCGCCGACTACTCGGGACGGCGCCGG
>JAWLDL010000196.1:0-4945 GCA_041686675.1 Spirochaetia bacterium
GTTCGACACCTCGTGCGTGGCGTTCTGCGCGACCGTGCGGTCGTCGTCTCGCCCAGGGCGCACCTGCCGTTCTGGTGGCTCTACCGGGTCGCACCCGGCGGTGGGTCTCAGCGCGAACCGTGTACACGGACGAATACGCGGAACACGCCGTCAACGCGCAGCTGAGAGGCCCCGCTCGACCTCGCGCGTAACGAGTCGGCCGCCGGCGAATTGCGGGAACGGGGGTGTAGCCGGGGGCCAGCCGCCGCACGAAGAGGCTCAGCCGGTCGCGAGCATTCACCCGCTCCCGCAGCGGTTTCTCACTGCCACCCGAGCACCGGGTAGTCTCCGGTTGTTCCGAAGTCCCAGACCGCAGGATCCCATCCGTCGTACATCAGGTTCGCCTCGTCTTCGCCCGTGTCGTCGCTGCCGTCCGGGTTGATGTAGACCCCCGGCGTTCCCGTCTGCATCTGCGCCGTGGCTCTCCCCTCGCCTCCGGCCGACTCGTCGATCCCGGATGCGTCTGTGTCCCAGTAGGAGGCGGTACAGTTGGACGGTGTGCCATATCCCAGTAGACCACCGACGTAGGTGTCCCCGGTAACGACGCCGATGGAGTAACTGCGGTGTATTTCGCCCCCAGTGAACGCGTTGCCGACGAGACCGCCCACGCGCCAGTCACCGGTGACACTGCCGGTCGCAAAACTGTCGGAGACTGACCCGATACTCGAGATATCGCCCGCAAGCCCGCCTACGCGCCCGACCCCGATGACCGTACCTTCCGCGTAACTCGAGTGGATATCGCCCTCATTGCGCCCGACGAATCCTCCCGTGTCGTTGTCTTCTCCAGTGACGGCTCCTGTTGCGTAACACTCGCTTACGAGTTGGCCGGCCTCATTCCATCCGACGAGTCCACCAACGGACTCTCCCGCTCCGAAGACGACTCCGGAGGCATGGCTATTCCTTATTTCCCCGGTGTGGTGAGAGCTCTTGTCGTTCTGACCTACCAGCCCGCCAATGTAGCGGGCCGAATCGGTCCCGGTGACGGCGCCTTCGGCATAGCTGTCGCTGATGGTTCCTCCTCGATTTGCGCCGACGAGTCCCCCAAGGTAGTTCGATCCTGATCCCGTCACTGCCCCGCTCGCCCAAGAGTTGGAGACCGAGGCCCCGCTCTCATTCAGCCCCACCAGGCCTCCCTGGGATTCGGTTCCTCCTGAGACATCGCCTGTCGCCCAGCTCTCTTCGATTGAACCTGCGTTGATTCCCGCGAGACCACCGGTAATCCATCGCCCTCCGTTTACACCGACGGCGGCGGAACTGCTGACTATCCTTCCGGAATCGGAACCAGAGACCGCGTTGTTGTACCCCGCGAGGCCACCGCCGCGGTCCGTGGACTGCACTACACCTGAGACATGGCAGTCTGTTACCGTGCCAGTGTTCACTCCGGTCAGTCCGCCCACGTTCATCTGCCCAGTAACGTTGAGCTCGACCAGTTCCAACGCGTGAATTGCGCCTCCGGGGCCGACATACCCGAACAGACCGACGTCACCCGTCTCGGGGCGGTCGATGATCAGTCCGGTGATCCTCTTCTGGTCGCCGTCGAACGATCCCGTGAACCTATCTGAGCTGCTCCCAATCGGCAGCCAACCGGAACCCGCGGCATAGCCGCTCAGGTCTATGTCGTTGATCTGGCGGTAGCTGCTGTCCAGGTGGTACCGGACGTCGTAGAGCTGTTCCGCAGTCGCGATCAGGTACGGGTCTTCGGGTGTTCCCGCACCGTCCGGGAATGTCGTGGATGCCGAGAAGTCGGCTGTCGTCGAGCCTTCACTGACGTCTTGAGATTCCGGATCGAACACCCACCCGTCCTTGACCGGGGTCACGGTTACCGTTCCAGATAACCCGGACTTCGTCCAGTATCCGGTCGGACTGGTTGTTACCGAGTCGAAGCCGCCTGAGAACAGGATCTCCACGTCAGCCAGGCCTTCATCGACGTTCACGGTCACTCGCCCGGTCCCGGTGAACTCGGGATCCGGCACCGCGGTGGCGGTGAAGTCCACGCTATCGTTCGCGCCGGTCACATCCCGGCTCTCCGGGTCAAAGGTCCAATCCTCGTGCACCGGAGTCACCGTGACCGTGCCCGTGAGACCGCTTTGACTCCACTGACCTCCGCTATCGGTGGACACTGAATCGTGGCCGCCGGAGAACGAGACTTCGATGTTCTCCAGTGCGGCGGATCCTTCGTCGGTGACCGAGCCCGAGACGGTGTACTCGCTGATGACCTCCGTCCGGGTGAAGTCGACGTTGGAGGCTGCTCCGCTCACCTCCCGGCTCGACGGGTCGAACGTCCAGCCGTCCTCACTCGGGGTCACGGTGACCGTTCCGGTCAGGCCGTCCCTGGTCCAGGCGCCTTCGGCGTCCGTCAGTACCGGCTCGGTCGCTTCGCCGAATCCGACGCTCACTCCGCCGATCCCCTCGCCCGCTTCGTCGGTGACCGAGCCCGAAACAGCGTAGGTTGCGCCAGGGTCGCCGTTGTCGGGCGCATCGCCGGTATCTTCCGGGGTCAACACGTTAGGGCATCCGGAGACGAGGAGCGCCGCGATCACGATCGAGAACCCCGTTCGCGTACATGACTTCATCGCGGTACACCTCCCCGGAGCCCCCAACACGAGCGCTTCGATCAGCTGATGAGTCGAGCTATTCTCTGTGGTTTCACGCTAATCCGAATGCCCGGGGGCCGCAAGGCCGCATCGTCGCCCTCGATGCGATTTCTCTGCGATGGTGCCCGCCGCCAGTCGCAAATGGGTCCGAAGCATTTCAACTGAGCTGGCGGGCGTGGATGCCCGCATGATTCGTCTGGCCGATGCCAGAGACTCAGGGGCTTGCCGTACCTTACAGGCTACGCTCCCGGAGCGTAGAGTCCGTGATCCACGGCGGACAGCCATCCACCGCGAGTATCGAACGAAGGAGGTCGAGAAGTCGTTCCCACCGCGTCTGCGGCACCACGTCACAGAATGAACTCACTTTCGGACGTCGATCGCCAGCGCCTGTGCCTCCGCAGTTCTCGCGGACGCGTACGGTGCAGACGGCTTCGGTGTCAGAAAGCCCGGATTGGGCGAACCCGGTTCTCGTTCAGCTTCTGACCGGAAATCTGCCCGCCGGTATCGAAGTTATGCGACATCGCTCGATCAGCGTTTCGCTCGGTCGACGTCCAGTAGGGCTCCGCGGCGAGACCGCCGATTCCTTCCCGATAAAGAGCTTCGTACATCAGAACGACTTCTTCCCGCGACGGCAGAAACCAATCCGCGTACCCGTTCAGCTCGAGCACTGCCGCGAGGTTCCCGGCGAACTCCCCCGGTCTCTCCGCGATGCTCTCGGTGTTCTCCGCTCCCATCCCGATTCCCCGGGCGGAAGCCCCTATCTCGAGCCCCATTTCTCCCCAGGGCACCTCGGGGTCGTCGCCGTCATACCATCCCGCTGGGGCCGCGTCGAGGCACGACCACTCGTGCGTGTTGTCGCTGTCGACGTAGAATACGATCCCGCCCGCGGGTCCGGTCTCTCCCGGGGTGTACACCGTCTCCTGCACGCTTCGTCGTCCTCCACGGTCCGGCCCATCCCGGATGCATGGCGTTCACGCTGGCACCCGTGTTCGAGAGGTCATCCGCGAGGAGCTCGCTCACAACTACCTGGCCGCGCTTGGTCATGGCGTACGCGGCGAGCCCGCTGTACGTGCCCGTGGTCGCCCGGGCGCCATCCGGCTCGGCGCCCCGGCAGGGTTTCGGTATCACTTCGCAGCCGAGCCCAAAGCGGTTGCGCTCCCGGGCTGAACGGTCGTCTGCAGCCGGTCCAGCGTGTAGCCGTTGGCGCGCAGGCGTTCGAGGATTCCCTGGTACACACGCTCTTCCATGGTGGGCGTGCGGCTCAGAATCCACAGGAAGTCCCGGCTGGGGCTGCCGACCACCGCGTACTCGTAGTCCGCGCCCAGGTCGATGACCCAGTAGTCGCCCCAGAACGGGCCGAAGAACGAAACCTCCAGCTTCGCGCTCTGCGCAGGATCGGGCACTCGGGCACGACCGCGCGCGACGGCCTCTCTCCCCTCGAGCGAACCCTTGAAGCAGCGGTTTTCCACGTCGATCAGCCCGTCATCCCGGAGCCGGTAGGTGGCGGTTGTCCCGGTGCACCGCCTCTGGAACACCTGGGGGTAACTCGCAATCTCGTACCACGTGCCGATGTACCTCGACAGATCGACCTCCGCCACCGTTTCAAGCGGCGGAAGCCCCAGGCGCTCCGTCGTGGTGGCGCAGCCGGCGAGGAGCATCACCGCGAGGACGACGAGCAAACCGATCTGCGCCGCAGCCGCTCGCATTCGCGAAACCGTTCTGGTGTTCATGGCAACTAAGGATAGTTCGCGGCTGCTCATGGTGCAACGGCGCCGAAGGGGGGGCCCGGACAATAGGCCCATATCGTGAGCCGCGTGACGGCCGGCGCCTGGTTCGTCCGCCTATCCCCAGAAGATACCGGTGGGGTCGTCGTCGATCTCGTCGATGACCTCATCCAGAGTTGCGTTCGGATGTAGGTCGATGTAGTCCCTGGGCCGATCGTTCCGATCGTAGGCCCAGAGCGTCCATCCGCGTGATTCCCGGTCGAAGTCCATCCTCGCGATCTTCATCTTCGTCCACTCGCTCGGATCAAGCCAGTCCGGCCGCTCTTCGTAGAGGATCACGGAGTCCTTCCAGAATGAGAACGTGAGCTTGACCCGGTCACGGGCATGAGGAGGAACTCGAGCCGTGCAGAACTCGCCAAGCTTCGTCTGAACGTGTTGTCGGACAGATTCGTCAAGGGCCACGGACGGCAGTATACGGACGCCGGGCGTGGGGCTCAAGCATCCACGATCAGTTGTGAAGCATGGAATCGCAGACCATCCGGTCCGCCTGTATCGACTCACGATCGATAGCTCCATTCCGAAGCACAT
>JAWLDL010000197.1:0-4943 GCA_041686675.1 Spirochaetia bacterium
ATCGCCCTGGCCGAGGAGCTTTTCCGCGCCGCCCGTGTCGATGATGATGCGTGAGTCGACCTTGCTCGAGACCATGAAGGCGATCCGTGACGGAATGTTCGCCTTGATGAGACCGGTGATGACGTCGGTGGAGGGGCGCTGCGTCGCGAGCACGAGGTGGATGCCCACAGCCCGCGACATCGCCGCGAGGCGCGCGAGCGTCGACTCGAGCTCCTTGCCGGAGGTCGTCATGAGGTCTGCGAGCTCATCGACCACGACCACGATGTAGGGAAGCGGCTCGGTGGCAAGGTTGCGCTTCTTGATCTTCTCGTTGTAGGCGCCGATGTCGCGCACACCGAGGGAGTCGAGGAGGTTGTAGCGGCGCTCCATCTCGTAGATGCAGTACTGCAGCGCCTGAAAGGCCCGCTTGGGGTCGGTGATGACAGGTGTCAGCAGATGCGGAATATCGTTGTAGAACTTGAGCTCGACGATCTTCGGATCGATGAGCATCATCTTCACTTCCTGGGGGCTTCGCCGGTAGAGAATGGAGCAGATGATGGAGTTCACGCAGACCGACTTACCGGACCCGGTGGCACCGGCTATCAGCAGATGGGGAGTCCTGGTGAGGTCCACGATCTCCACATCACCGGGAATATCCTTTCCCAGGGCGAGGGGAATATCCTGCTTGCTCCAGAACTCGTCCTGACGAATGAGCTCCATGAAGCTGACGATGTGTCGCTTCTTGTTCGGGATCTCGATCCCCACCGCGTGCTTGCCGGGAATCGGGGCGACGATGCGCACGCTCGATGCGGCGAGGCGTAGGGCGATGTTGTCGGCGAGGTTCGTGATCCGTGCGAGCTTCACGCCCGGCGCGGGGAGAATCTCGAACATGGTGATGACAGGTCCCTTGCGGATGCCGGTGACCTCGGCCTGAATGGAGAACTCTTCGAGGGTGTAGCGGAGGACCTCGGCGGATTCGCGGGTCTCCTCGTCGATTTCCCAGTAACCGGCCTGATGATACTCATCGAGAAGGCCGTCCAGGGGCACCTGGTAGCGGCCGCGTCGGCGCTTCGGCGTCGTGGCCGGGACGCTCGAGATCGCGGCAGCGGGCTCCTCATCGTCGGTGGCGGAGACGGCATCCCCCCGTGCATAGGCGACCGCCGGATCATAGTCTTCGTCGGGATCGGTAAATACGCCCTCGGAGTAGATCACTTCGAGCTCGTCTTCGTCCGTGTCCTCGCCGATCTCTTCGTCGGCACCCCAGCGCCGGTCACGCCGTACGAGCGCCTCGATCTCCTCGGCCTCGAGCACCTCGGTCGGCTCCTCGACCTCCTGCTCGACCTCGGGTTCGACGGCGGCTACAACATCCGCGTAGCCCATACTGACCTCGGGTTCTTCGGCGAAGCCCGACACCCAACGGGGACGACGGGGCTCATCGCTTGCGGCCTGGTAATCCGAGCGGTCCTCGATGAGAGCCATGATCCTGCGCTTTGACTCACCCCAGCCGGCCGGGCCGTCTGCACTTCCGTCTGCGCTGTCGCTCGCGTCGTCCTTCCCCCGGGAGGGGAGCCACTGCGAGATGCGAAGACCCGCGAGGCCGCCGCGGGCAACCCGCACCACACCCACGGTGAGCACGGCCCCTACGGCGAGAAACAGCAGAGCTCCGCCCGGCTGCGAGAACACCGCAGCCGCCCAGCGAGTAATCGGTGAGGCGTCTATGCTGGCGTTGAATGCGAGTCTCAGGGAGAGCGAAAAGGAGAGAAAAGGCAGCACGAGCAGATTGATGACTGACAGGCTCCGTACACGAGTATCCCCTCGTGCTGCCGTAACCCCAAATCCGAAAAAGAAGAGCGGGATCAGAAATGCAGCGGCGTGAAAGCTCTCGAAGAGGATGCGTCCGGGCACTCCTATGAGTGCGAGCCAGAAGCCCTCGCCGGTCGCCAGTACGTGTGCGAAAAGCGATGTGAGAATCAGAACGCCGACTCCGAATACGGAGCCCGCCACTACTGCGTGTGACACGCGTTGCACCACTGCTGCTCCCCTCCTGCTTATTGTATCGGCGGCCTGCCGACGGCCTTGAGCCGAATTGCCACGCCTCGTGCGCCGTCTCAGATGAGGGGATCAGATGAAGAGAATAGTGAGGATGCCGAGGGGCACGAGATAGAGGGCAAACAGATACAACCGCCCGCCGCGTACGAGGCGCAACAACAGCCGCAGAGAAAGGAGCCCGACCACAAAAGAACTCAGCAGTCCCGCAATAAGAGAGGCGGGGGGCACGGTCGCGGCAAGCTCACCGGCGTCTCTGAGGGTCAGGATGAGGGCTCCGAGAATCGCGGGTATCGAGATGAGAAAGGAGAACTCCGCCGCTTCGCGCCGCCCAACGCCGGAGAGAAGCCCCGCGGAGATGGTGATACCCGCCCGCGAGACCCCCGGGAACACGCCGAGCCCCTGGGCAAAGCCGGCAAGCAGAGCCCGCCCGGCGCCCATATCACCGTAGCCGCGAGCTCCGCGCGTGAAGCGCGTCGAGACCAGAATGGCCGCGGTCGCCAGGAAGAAGACGCCGACGAGCTTCGGGTAGCGCCCCACCTCGAAGCCGGAGATACCGAGTCCGAGCACGGCCGTAACCACCGTCGCAATGAGGGCCAGCACGACGATCCGCAGGTTCTCCGCGTCAGACTCGTGGTCCGCGCGTCGCCTCACCCACCGGGCCAGGGAGACGATGATCGCCCCGATTCGGCCCCGGAACACGAGCACGACGACACCCAGCGTTGAAACGTGGAGCAACACATCGAAGAGAACGGGCACATCACTCTGGCCGAACAGGTGCTTCAGCACCGCGAGATGCCCCGAGCTCGAGACGGGCAGGAACTCGGTCAGTCCCTGAACAACGCCCAGCAGGAGGGCTTCGAATGTGCTCACCTGGACTCCTCGGGAATTGCTTTCAGATCGGGAAAAAACAGCCGGACCGTTTCGGCTATCGGCCGGCGATCGTAGATCTCGCCGTAGTAGGCAGCCGCGACGAGAACCTTGCGAATGTAGTGACGTGTTTCGCGAATGGGCATTGCCTCGTGGAACAGGGGACCGGACAGACCGTCGTTTTCCCGCACCCAGCGCCGCACGCGTCCCTGGCCACCGTTGTAGGCGGCAAGCGCCGAGAGCAGATCACCATCGAAGCGCCCGAGCAGATAGGAGAGGTAGTACCCGCCGATCGACAGGTTCGTGGCCGGGTCGGTGAGGTCGGGATCCTCTAGCCGCATGCGGCGGGCCATGTCGGCGGCCGTGGCCGGCATGAGCTGCGAAAGGCCGGTAGCTCCCGCGTGAGACTCGATATCCGCCGCAAAGTGGCTTTCCTCACGTACGAGGCCGTAAAAGACCGGCAGATCGATGGCCTCGACTTCGGTTACGTCCTCCATGGCGATGGCGTAGGCCCGCGGGTAGAGGATGCGTGCCGCGCGCGGCGTGAGGACGAACTCATTCCGGCTTCGTGCGCGCGCCATGAGCCGCAACGACTCGATAAGCAGCCCGTGTGTCTGGATGCGCTCGGCGACATCCTCGATGGCCGCAACCGACATCTCGTCGCTCTCGGCCATGGCGGTCTCGTAGGCACGTTCGTGAAGGCCCACCGCGAGGTAGCCGCCGACAATCGCCTCGGTATCCGAGGCCGCGGCGCTGACGTCGGCGCTGACGTCGGGGCGGTCGTCGCCCCCCGACGTCTCGCCCGAGGTCTCGCCGGACGAGGACGAGAGAAGCGTGTCGGTCCTCCCGAGGCGCACCGCGGCAAGGAGGCGATAGTAGGGGTCGGTGTCGATCCGGCCGAGCAGCTCCCGGGGCGACGCGCGGTCGCCCGCCGACGACGACGGCTGGTAGTGGCCGCGAAGCGCGGCCTCGGCTGCGATGTAGTGGAAGCGCTCTGCGATGCCGTGGAACCCGACCTCCTCGAGCACCTCCCCGGCGCCCGCAAGTGCCGACCATGCACCGCGACGCACGAGCTCGGAGGCAAGTCCGTCGAGCATGCGATCGAAGTACCACTCGCCGTAGGCGGCGTCGGCATAGCGGCGGAGGTCCTTCGCGGCAACACGGGGCTCTGAGTCGGCGCGGGCGTCGACGATGTTCCACAGCACACGCCGCCGATCGGAGGGATCGGTGTAGTCCGACATCGCAGCGTCGAAGCGCTCTATAGCCGCCTGTGCATTCCCGGCGACCCGGTACAGACGCCCCGCGTACTCAAGAGCGCGGGCGCGGACCATCGGATCTGCAGCCTCCGAAGCGTAGCTTTCGAGAATCGCGATCCCGCGGCTTCGATACCCGCCGCGCAGGAACGCGTGCCCCATATCGCGGGCGATCCACTCGGTGACCGGCAGGCCTGCCGCCTGGAGTGGCTCCTCCGCGTCGGCTGCGAGCGCGAGAAACGTACCCGCGGCCTCATCGGAATCGCCTTCCGCAACCCGGGCCTTGGCGGAGAACAGCGAAAGCTCCGCTCCCGAAAACGGTTCCTGGGCCGCACTCCGTGCTATGAGAAAGACGTAGAGCCGCGAATGCTGCGGGGCGGCCGGAAGATCGAGGAAGAAGCGCCGCACCTGATCGGCCCACCCGTCCTCGCGAAGCCGAAACGCCGTGACCGCGCGCCACAGTTCGACCTCCTGCCGCCGCGGGTCCCAGGGATCCGCATCCAGAAAGCCCCGCAGGGCACCCGTTTCACTCTCCAGCGCTTCGCGAAGCTCCGCATCGGCCTCCTGCTCGTAGAGGGCGAGGGAGCGCGCGTAGAGGAATGCCTCCTCATTCGGGTAGAGCGCGAGCGCGGTGTCCGCGGCATCCTCGAGCTCGTCATAGCGTTCCTCGGCCTCGAGCTGGGCGAGGAGCTCGGCCGCCGCGCGCCGGCGCCAGGGATCGCTGCCGTGCTCGAGCTCCACCGCGAGCATGCGCCGTCGCATCCGGTCCAGCTCCAGCTCCCCGTAGATCTCGGC
>JAWLDL010000198.1:0-4937 GCA_041686675.1 Spirochaetia bacterium
GGCCCCCGGCCCCCGGGGCCCGGGGCCTCCTCGAACATCTCTTTCTCGATCGGCCCGAAAAAAAGCTTTCCACTGAAGTAAAGTTCGTCTATTATGGCCCGCATGAAAGAAATGATGCGCCATGGTCCGGGGCGGATCTATCTGATTTCGCTCCTGCTCTCGGTTGTCGTGTTCATCGCGGTCCTCTTTATGGGGGTTACTGAACTCACCTCGGCGGGCGAGGCCGTTGTCCTGTTCGGATGGATGACGATGCCGCTGGTTGTCGGCGTGCTCTTCGTCATCTTCTGGCTGGTCGCGTACCTCATCTATTTCTTCTTCTTCTGGCCGTATCGATAGGAGTACCCAATGGTAACAGCGATTGTTGCACTCGCCATCTTCGGCGCGGTTATCGTCCTCATGGCGGCCTACGGCTATCGAATCTCGGCCAAGACGGCCGAAGACTACATGCTCGGTGGTCGCACGATCGGTGTCGTGGTCATGTTTTTCTTCGTTCTCTTCGCGATTTCTTCCTCCTGGACTTTCTACGGCTTTCCGGGACTGCTTTACACGCAGGGGCCCGGCTACGTCATGTTCATCTGGGGAAGTGTTGCGGGTTTCGCGGGCCTCTACATGTTTCTCGGCCCGAGGCTGTGGGCGCTTGCGAAGATCAATCGCTTTCTCTCTCCGGTCGAGGTTCTCGCCGAGCGATATGAGAGCAAGGCGCTGCGCCTCATCCTGAGCCTAAGCATTCTCGCCTTCATCGTGCCCTACGTCGGCATTCAGCCGCTCGGTGTCGGCGCCGGGTTCGAGGCGCTCACGGGCCTGCCCGCGGCATGGGGAGCCATCTACACGGCGGTGATACTGATTGTGCTTGTTCTCCTCGGCGGCATGCGGATCGTCGCGTGGGTCAACATCTTTCTCGGGACCGTATACGTAACGGCGCTTCTCGGCAGCCTCATCTGGGTCGTCGCGAGGCTCTTTCCCGAAGGTGGTCTGGTGCAGGCTGCCGCGATCGTGGCCGAGCGGAGCCCGGAGCTTCTGGCCTCCCCGGGGCCACAGGGAGAGTTCACCTCCATCGTGATGGCCGGGACCCTCATCGTGGGGCTGCTTGCCTTCAGCTGGCCGCATGTGGCCATCGGGTGTATGACGGCGCGGGACAAGTCGCTGTTCAAGTGGTTCCCGCTCCTGATCTTCGTCTTCGGCGGACTCTTCTTCTATATCATACCGTTCATCTGGGGATCGCTCGTGGCGCCCGCAGCAATTCCGCCGGCCGAGCTTGCTGAGATTGCCGCGCAGAACGGGGTGAGCGTGCAGGAGGAGGCCGACCGCGTGGTGCAGACCATCATAACGCGGAGTCTGCCGGAGTGGTTCGGAGTCTACGTCCTCCTCGGCGTCATTGCCGCGGCGGTGAGTACGGCGGCGGTACAGCTTATGACGAGTAGCGTTATCGTCAGCCGCGACGTCGTGCAGGGCCTGTTCAAGGAAGACGCGACGGATCTGCAGATCACCACCTGGGCCCGCTGGGCGGTGGTCGTCATCGTGCTCGCGAGTCTCGTCATGAGTGTGCTCAGCCGCGGCGCCATGGCGCTGTATCTCACCGATGTCAGCGTGCCCGGTTTCGCGCAGTGGGCGCCGGCGCTCGTCGGCGGGCTGTTGTGGAAGCGTGGGACGAGGCAGGGGGCGATCGCCGGCACGCTTGCCGGGGTGATCTACCTTGTCGCATCCCTGCTCATCGTGGTCGGCGGGGAGCGCATTCTGGTGATCGGACATCCGGTCATCCCGAGCCTGCTCGTGAACACCGTGCTTTACATCGTGGTCAGCAAGCTCACACCACGACCCAGCGAGCAGATCGAGACGCAGTTTTTCGACGAAGTGGAGGGCTACCTCAGATCGGAGGCGCGCTGATGGCGGACTGGAGATTGATTTACAACCCCGACGGGGACACCGCAGATGTGGTGGCGCACGGCGCCGCCGTGGCCGAGGGGCGCATCGCGGGCAAGTATCAGCTTTCGACCACTACGGTCCCCGATACGGTTATCATTCAGCAAAGCAGCAGGCAGGGCATCATTTCCGGCGCGGATGTCCGCGTCGACCGCGACGCCGCGCGGGATGCGGGGATCGAGGTTGCGCAGGCGCCGCGGCAGGGGCGGAACAGCGCGCGGGCGGTTGGCACGATCCCCCTGAGCGAGCTCATGGCGAAGGGCTCGCGGAAGTTCGACGCCGCGCCGGTCGAGCCCGATGATCCGGCGGTCATCCTCTACACCTCGGGAACCACCGGTAACCCGAAGGGGGTGACGCTCACCAACCGGAACATCCACTTCCAGTGCAATACGGTCGTCCCGTCCATCATTCCCTTTACCCACGAGGACCGGGTCGTAGGGGTGCTCCCCCTCTATCACGTCTACGGGCTCGCAAACGGCCTCGTTGCCTGCGTGAACTACGGCGCCTGCATGGTCATGATCGCCCAGTACAGCCCGCAGAATCTCCTCGACGCGATCGCCGAGAATCAGGCCACCATCATGCCGGCAATCCCGAGCATGTACCAGCACCTCCTCACAGTTGCCCGCTCGCGCACGGCACGCATCCCCAAGAGCCTGAAGTACTGCGTCTCCGGCGGAGCGCCGCTGTCGGTGTCCGTTCTGCGTGAGTTCATGACGGTGTTCGAAACACAGATCTCGGAGGGCTACGGACTCACCGAGACCACCTCGAGCGTGTGCTGCAACGTCGCCGGCGATGGCTACAAAGAAGGCAGTATCGGGCATGCGGCAACCGGCGTCGAGATGAGCGTCTTCGACGATGAGGGCAACGAGCTCTCGCCGGGGGAAGTCGGGGAGATCGTCATCCGAAGCGAGACCGTCACGCCCGGCTACTGGAATAACGATGCGGCAACCGGCGAGTCCTTCAGTCCCGGCGGATGGTTTCACACCGGCGACCTCGGCTACGTCGACGAGGACGGGGTGTTCTTCATCACCGATCGGAAGAAGGATCTCATAATTCGGGGCGGCTTCAACATTTCCCCGCGCGAGGTGGAAGAGGTCATCATGCTTCATCCCAAAGTGCGGGAGGCTGCGGTTATCGCCGCCGAGAGCAAGCGTGGCGAGGAGACCGTCAAAGCCTTCATCGTGCTCCATGACGGCGAGCAGATGGGCGAGCGGGAGGCGATCGACCATTGCGAGGAGAATATGGCGCCCTACAAACGGCCCAAGATCGTCGAGTTCGTCGATACGCTGCCCAAGAGCGCGACGGGCAAGATTCTGCGAAATGAGCTTCGCGGCGAGGCGAAGGACAAGCGACTTGTGGAGCGGGAGAGATAATGTTTAAACGCGCGAAAGAACAGGGGCCACCTCCGATGGGCCTCGGCCACACGCTCGAGGAAATCACCCGCCGATACAGAAAGCGGGAAGCCATCCGGTTCGAGGGGCAGGTAACGACCTATCAGGAGCTCGAGGAGAACGCGAACCGCGTAGCCGGCGGCCTTGCCGCTCTCGGCATCGGTGCCGGTGACCGGGTGGCAATCATGCTGCCGAACATCCCGGAGTTCGCCTACAGCTTCTTCGGCATACAGAAGCTCGGCGCGGTAGCCGTTCCCTTCAACACGATGTATAAGGGCCGTGAGATCAGCTTCATCCTCAAAGACTCCCGCGCCCGGGCCATCATCTGTCTGACGAACTTCGCGAACCTCATTAGCGAGATCAGGGAGGACTGTCCGGATCTCGAGCACATCGTCGTCACCGGACAGCGGACACTCGTCTTCATAGATCCGGAGGCCACCGTCAACGTCCAGCTCGTGTTCGAGAAGTCGCACTTCCAGAGCGCCGACGAAGCATTTCGCGCGATCGGCTCGGTGCTCGTCGAGACGTTCCGGGAGCTCGGCGTGGAGGATGCCTGGTACAAGCACCAGGGGGCGGTGCGGTCGGCCGGCGGCAAGAAACTTGCGACCATTCTTCTCAGCGAGATCGAGAATCTCTACGTTTCGAACGTGATTGCCTTCCTCAAGGAGATGGACACCGACCCGCTCTTCAAGGTGCTCTACGTTCCGCCGGAGATCAAGGACAAGGCGGTCGAGCCGCTGAGCAGCGTCGAGCAGGAAGCGGGCCGCGAGGCGACGATCGAGGAGTTCCGCGACGCCCTCGTCGCCAGGCTCTCGGCAATACTCGGCATAACCATCCGGCCCGGCAAGCTCACCCGTGACGAGCTCATGGCATACGAGAAGAACCGCGCAATGGCGCATCGCGTGTGAGGCGGCGCTCGGGCAGGCACTGAAGTCCCTCCCCCGGGGCCGGTGAAACCGTGCTACGGGAGGCGGAGCTGTTGCGTGAGGCAGGCGCCGCCATTGCATCCACTCTTGACCGCAGCCGGGCGGTGGCGCGGGTGCTCAGCTTCCTCTCGAACACCGTGCCGTACGAGACCGCGACGGTGCAGGTCCTCGAAGAGGACGCGCTGGAGGTCGTCGGCATACTCACTCTGTCGGCTCGGCGGCGACGAGATACGACTGCTGTCCCGAACGGCCGGTGACCATCAGCGTCGGCGTCGCGGCTCGGTCAGCAGAGACGGATCGCGTCAACAGCGAGAAGCACGAATTGGCATTCGAACAGGCGCAACAGGCGCCACTGTCAGCGGTCTCCGGGCAGTTGAAGCGGCGTGCACCGAGCCGGCAGAAAAGGCCTTGTAGAGGCAAAAAAATACAGATAGAATTCGTATGGAATCCAGGGAGGACGAAAGTGAGCACTACCAGAATCGTCGGTGTCGTACTACTGGTTCTCGGAGCAGTTCTGCTCTTTTTCGGTTATCAATCTTCACAGGCGGTCGGAGATCAGCTGATGGAGGCGTTTACCGGCCGCTTCAGCGAAGCGACTATGTGGTATCTGCTTGGCGGGGCTGCAGCTGTTGTCGCCGGCGTATTCCTTGCTTTCTTCAAAAAGTGACAGGGCGCGCCAACAGAGTTTCCCGGCGACAAC
>JAWLDL010000199.1:0-4919 GCA_041686675.1 Spirochaetia bacterium
TTCGAGCTCTTCAACGGTCGTCTGAAGCCGCTCTCGCGTTGCCTGGAGCTCGCTCTCGAGGTGTCGCACCTGCTCATCGGTCGCCGAATCCCCGCTCTCGTCCGCCCCGGCGCTGCGCTCGCCGCCCTCGGATGATTCCGCCAGCGGTTCTTCGGTCAGTACCACTGCAAAGAGATCGGGGCCGTTTTCATGCTCCCGCACGGGCTCGACGCTGAGATGCACGAGGGTGGGGGACCCTCCCTCCTCGAGCCGAATCCCCGTCCGCTCGACTAACTGCTCCTCGCGGAACGCCTGGCGCAGGGCCTGACTCAGCGGCAGGCTGATGGCGCCGCGGGCCATCTCCACGATGTCCATTCGCGCCATGCCGGTGGCAAGCTCGAAATAGCGCCCGGTCCGACCGTGGATGTAGACGACCTCCCGCTTCCGGTTCACGAATACCGTGGGAGGCGTGTGGCGATTGAGGAGAAAGCGCTGGAGCACCCTCTCGGTTTGCACGGGCGAAGCGTGTCGCCTGACACGACGGGTGCCGTCATCCGTCCCGCGCGTCCCGATTGGAAACTCCACGCCGGTGCGCGCGTAGACACCGGCGTCGGCCGATTTCGCCCGGTAGATCCGGGCGTCACCGGGTATGGATGAAAACAGGTCCGGAAAGTTTCCGACAGTCTCCGATGAGCCGAGAAGAAGGAATCCGCCGGCGTTGAGACTGTAGTGGAAGAGCGGCACGAGCCGCTTCTGGACCTCCGGCTTGAGGTAGATCATCACATTTCGACAGGAGAGAAGATCGAGCCGGGTGAACGGGGCGTCCTTTATCACGTCCTGCGTGGAGAAGACGATCATTTGCCGCACCGACTGCGCGACCTCATAGCTGTCGCCCTTCTGCGCAAAGAAGCGCTGCGCCCGACGCTCACCGACGTCGCGCTGAATGGCGATCGGAAAGACTCCGCGACGAGCCCGCTCTATGGCCTCCTCGTCGATGTCCGTGGCGAAGATATTCACGGGCGTGGTCATGCCGTTGTCGTCGAGAAACTCCCTGATGGTGATTGCCATCGAGTAGGCTTCCTCACCGGACGAGCATCCGGGAACCCACACGCGAATCGGCTCGTCTTCCCCACGGTCTCGCACGAGCTCCGGGAGGACACTCTGCTTCAGCTTCTCGAAGGCTTCGGGCTCGCGGAAGAACTGGGTCACGCCGATGAGGAGATCCCGAAAGAGAAGCTCGACCTCCCGCGGGGAGTTCTGGAGATAGCGGACGTACTCCTCTAAGGCGTCCACCTTATGGACGTCGAGACGTCGCTTCAGTCGTCGGTGAACGGTGGATTCCTTGTACGCGGAGAAGTCGTGGCCGATCTGCCGGCGGAGGATCACGAAGATCTTGTTCATCTGCTCCTCGATCTCCTCCTCCCCGTCCTCCTCGTTCTCGCGTCGCTTTGCAAAGTGCGCGGCGTAGTCGAGGAGCTCAGTTGCCAGGCCCTTCGGATTGGATACGTGGTCGACGGCACCGCTATCGATGGCGGCCTGGGGCATCCCCGGAAAGGCTGCCGACTCCGGCGACTGCGCCATGGTAAGCCCGAGATGGGCTTTAATAGCCTGTAGCCCGAGCGAGCCGTCGCTGCCCGTGCCCGAAAGGACGATGCCGATAGCGTGGTCGCCCGCCTCATCGGCCAGTGTGCGAAAGAAGCTGTCGATGGGGAGCCAGGGGCGCTGTTCCTTCCTGGGCATCAGATGGAGCGTACCGTTCATCAGCGCAAGCTCCGTGTCCGGAGGAATGACGTAAATCCGGTTTACCTCAACCCGCTGTCCGTTCTCCGCGTGCACCGCAGGAACGGAGGTGTGCCGCGAGATGAGATCGGGCAGGGTACTCGTATGGTCGGGGGAAAGGTGGATGACCACGACAAATGCGACGCCCGGGTTCTCCGGTATGTCTTCAAAGAACGCGCCGAGAGTATCAACAGCACCGGCGGACGCGCCTATGCCGACAATGAGAGGGGGCGAATCCCCCTGCTTCAGGTTGTTCGATTTCGCCACGGGACAGGACTCCTATAACCGAGCGGTATGTTCTGCCTTCTATTGTAGCGGCACGGTGATTTCGTGGCGAACCCCGTCGGATGATTCGGTTTGCCATTCGCCGCCGAGCTCGTCGATAAACTGCGTTGCGAGGACTGTGCCTACACGCTCACGTCCCCCCTCCTCTGTCGGGGGCATCCCGACCCCGTTGTCAGCGACGGTTAGTCTGATCAATCGTTCCCTGCTGGCCAGCGAAACGCGGATCGTGCCGGGGGTGTCCCCCGGGAAAGCGTGTTGCGTCGCGTTCGTCAGCAGCTCGTTCAGGAGCAGATTGAGTTGGGCGGCTTTGCGCGCCTCGATGTTTCTGTGCGCGTGCGGGGCGGGATCAAAGATAAGCGTGAGGTGAGGGGCGAGGGAGGAAGAGAACTGATCGATGAAGTTCCGCAGGGTCGCAACGAGATCGACGTGCTCCACGTCGGTAGCGGCCTCATGGAGGGCTATGTGTATACGCGCGACGTTTCGAACGCGGGCCGCCATGCGTTTCAGTACCGGGTCGTTCTCCTGACCGCGTCGTTCGAGCTCGATGATGCTTGCAAGGATCTGAAGATTGTTTTTGACCCGGTGGCTCATTTCCCGCAGGAGCCGCTGATAGTATCGAAGTGATCGATCCTGCTCCTCTTCCCGAAGTTTGCGGTCAGTCACATCCGACATCGCAATCAGTATGGGGGCTTGTTCGGCCTCGATCCGGTCATCCGAGCGCGTCATGCGGAGCTCGGCGAAGGTTGGCCCCGTAGCGGGCCGGCTCATGGACACCGTGATGGGCTCTGTGGCGCCCTCCGTGCAAGTCTGTTTGACCGCGCCCATTGCACGGGCGCCATCGTCTGAATCAAAAAAAGAGTAACGCTTCGTGAGAGCAGTTCGTGGCGCTCCATTCCGAGGAGCCTCGCGGCGCTCTCATTTGCCTGCTTGATTCGAGCTTGTCCGTCAACCAGGAGATAGGCGACCGGCGCCCAGTGGAAAAGCTGGTAGTACCGGTCGCGCTCAGCCTCCGCCGCTTGTCGTGCCTGCTCCGCATCGTTGCGTGCCCGCATCAGATCTTCGTTCTGCAACTCGAGCTCTATCTGGTGGATACGAAGCTCTTCGATGAGCCTTTCGGAGGAAAGACTCTCTCCTGTGTCGTGCTCACCACTCCGGCGATAGTGCTCAATGGCCCGTTCGCGGTACGATCCGTCGCCCGAGTCCGTCATAGGTCTATGGTGCTGCCCCCTCGGCCCCGGTGTCAACGGGGCGAATCGGAGCCGTGATAGTGTGTGCCACGCCACCCTCGGAGGCGAAGTCCCATTCTCCCCCCAACTCATCCACCAGTTGCAGCACCAGCTGAGTCCCCACACCGCCGGTTTCGCCGGGTTTCATCGAGCCGTCCATCCCGATGCCGTTGTCCGTAACGTCGAGGCGGAGCGATCTTCCGGCCCGGGACAGGGCCACGGTAATCTTGCCTGCGCGACTGTCGTCTCGAAACGCGTGTTGCATGGCATTGCTGAGAAGCTCGTTGAGGATGAGGCTGAGGGCGAGGGCGCGCCGGGAGTCCATCTGGATCTCGATGTCCGGCGGGTCAAAGGCGATATGAACGTTTGCCGCAAGACTCTTTCCGAACTCCTGTACGAAATGCCGGAGCGTGGCCGAAACTCCGACCTCGTCAACGTCGGTCGACCCCTCGTAGAGGGCGTTGTGCACCCGTGAAACGTTGCGTACGCGCTGGGAAATGCGATCGAGGGCGGGGCTGCTCCCCTCGCGGGCGATCTCGAAGTCAATGATCGTCGAGAGTATCATGAGATTGTTCTTGACCCGATGGTTCATTTCGCGCAGAAGACGGCGGTAATAGTCGGCGGCGTCGGTCTGCTCGCTCTCGCGAAGCTGGCGGTCGGTTACGTCGGAGAGACCTGCGAGGAAGGCCGGTGCGTCACTGTCATCCTCTTCGTCGCGAGCGTGCGGCCAGAGGCAGACGCTCACCTCGACGAAATAGGCAGTGTCATCCCCCACGTTCAGCGGGAGTGTCGGCCGGTGGGACGGCAGATCCTCGTGCGCGCGGTTCATGGCCTCGTAGAACTGCCACCGGTCTCCGGACTCGAAGTAGGAGCCGAGAAAGCGACCCGGCAGTCTGGAGCGTGGCGTTTCGAGGAGATTACCCGCCCGAAAGTTCGCGTACCGGATGCGGCCGCCTTCCTCGAGAACGAAGTAGGCGATCGGCGCCGCGTCGAAGAGGGTTGCGTACTGATCGCGAGCGAGCTCGGCTTCGTCTCGGGCCTTCTTCAGATCCGCGTTCTGGAGCTCGAGCTCGATCTGATGAACGCGGAGCTCCTGTACGAGCTCATCGGCGTCCATGCCGTGCGGCGCGTCATCGCGCTGGGCGCGTCGCGTATAGAGGTCTCGTGCTCGCCGTGCGTAATCCTGGTTTTTGTCCTCGTCCACCTGGTATTCTCTTTGAAGGGGCGTTTCCGGCACTTCATAGTAGCACGGGAGTCGCTCGATCCGGCAACACTTGGACCGCAAACGGTGGATCGTGGCAGCCCGAAATGACTATCTTTGCGCGCATGGCAGCGATTATGCAAGTTTCCGGGCTCAGCAAACGCTTCGGATCCGTTCAGGCGGTCGACGACATCAGCTTTTCCATCGAGGAAGGCATCTGTTTCGGTCTCCTCGGGCCCAACGGCGCCGGCAAGACCACGACCATCGAGATGATGGAGGGGATCCTGCAGCCGAGCGCCGGCGACATTCTCTACCGGGGGAACCCCATAGACCGACGCTTCAAGGAGCGTGTCGGCATACAGTTTCAGAGCACGGCGCTTCCGGAGTTCATCACCGTCCGCGAAACCCTCGAGCTTTTCAGCGCTTTCTATCCCGCCCCGCGCTCGATA
>JAWLDL010000200.1:0-4879 GCA_041686675.1 Spirochaetia bacterium
GGGCGCCCGTGCTGCGGCCCCCGGGCAAGCACGCCGAGGTGAGAGCTCGCGCCGGCATCCAGAGCGGAGTATTCTGCATCCTTCAGCCCGCACCACGCCGAACCGGAGGTGCCGTGAAGCTGCATCACAATAGAGAAATCGAAGCCCGTCAATGCATGGGAGATCTGAAAGACGGCGCCGTCGGTATATCGACCGTTTATGTAGGCGATGTCCTCGTAATCGAACTCCGCGTGGATGCGATCAGTCGTCTCAACCTGCACACGCCCGATCTCCTTCCCCGGTATGTAGCGGGCAAGGTCCAGCCAGTGCGAGGTCTCCTCCACGATGAGGCCCCCCGAAAGCTCCTCCCGCTCGATCCAGTGCTCCCACTTGTCCCGCCGAAAGGGGGTGCGGTAGTGGTAGAGGGAGAACGCGGCGATCTCCCCGAGCGTTCCGGCGGCAACGAGCTCGCGCAGCCGGACCACCGCGGGATTGCGCCGGAACTCGTAGCCCACGGCCACCGTCGTGCCGCGCTCGCGGGCCGCGCGGACGGCGGGCAGCAGCCGGGCCGCCTCGGCGGGCCGCAGGGCAACCGGCTTCTCGAGCAGCAGATGCTTCCCCGACGCGAGGACGGCCTCGGTGTGGGCCACGTGCAGGTGATCCGGCGTGCACAGGCTCACGATGTCCACCGCCGGGTCGGCAAGGACCTCGTCGAGGTCGGCGTAGACCTGTATCCCCAGATCCTCCCAGCGGCTCGCAAGCATCGCGGGATCGAAGAGGGGCCGCAGGTCCGAAAAACTGCCGGCCGCAAAGGTGCCGCCGACGGCCTCCCGTCGCTCCGGGATGAGGTCGCTCACACCGTGGAGCCGAACGTGGGGATGGTCGAGGTAGCCCGCGCAGTGCGCCATCCCGATCCCGAGGCCCACCACCACCGCGTTCCGCTTCATCCGCGGGCCTCCCCGAGGGCGACGCGCACCGCATTCACGTCGGCGAGATCGGCCTCGAGTGCCGTCTCCGATATCCACCCGCGTCGCTCGCGAAGCGCAGCCTCGAAGTCGGCGAGGTAGGCGCCGAGGCGCTCACGATCGATCGGGCGCGGCTTTGCGCCGAGGAGCGCAGTGAAGGCGTCGCCGTACACAGCGTCGAGGACCGGCTGCGCCTCGGAAGCCGCTGCGGCGCCGTGACCGCCGGAACCACCGCCGGTCGGGCCCGCCCCGCTCGCCCCGCCGGCGCGGCCGCCGGCGAGCCCGAGCCCCGCCACGCGTGGCTGCCTCTCGCGCCCCGGCTCGAATGGGTTCTCCATCTCTTCGGTGGTCTCGAGAAAGGTCATGAGCCGGCGGGCACCGGCGAGATTGCGTTCGAGCCCACCCTGCGGCAGCCCCGTCTGCGTTTCAGGAAACCAGAAGGCGTCGGTGCCGAAGATAATCCGGCCGGTGTGCTTCTCGAAGAAGGCACGCGCATCGTCGCGACGCGCCGAGAGGTCACCGAAGTAATAGAGACCCGGTGCAAGGTCGACCACGGCATTTGCGTAGCGGTCGAGCAGCGCATCGAGACGCTCGAGATCCCCGGCGAGGAAGAGAAGATGCGGCAGGATGAAGTTGCACTCGGGGACGGAGGAAACCGCGTGCTCGGCCTGCCCGATGAGCTCCTCGAAATCGGGGATTTCCGGCAGGGAGTAGTCGATGCCGACCTCACGGTTCATGCCGCCTGTGGCGCCCTGCCAGAAGACCGGGGGGTCAGCGACGTGCTGCACCACCGGCAGGCCGAGCCGCCCCGCCTCCCGGTAGACCGCGAGGAGCTCGGGCGCATCCACCGCAAGTCCGGTGTGAGCCTGGTAGCTCGGTTTCCCGTCCCACAGCTTGATGCCGTCGGCGCCGAGGGCGTGAAGTTCCGCGACCTGGGGCGCGAGCTCGCGCCCGTAGTCGAGTCCGCCGAAGACGTAGCAGCTCTCCGGCAGGGCGGCCTTGGCGCCGAAAGCCTCGGGGTTGTAGTTCGTGCGTGCGGGGTCGGGAAGTGAGACAATACCGACGGCGTCAAGAGAGAGCTGCTGCAGGTACTCACTGAGCTCGGATAAACGGGAATAGTGCGAAAAATGGATATGGCCGTCGATTCGCATGGTCTACCAGTCTATTTGAGCGCGAAGCGCGGTTGCTCCGACACGAGCTTCGTCAGCACGATGCGCGCGTCGGCGTGTCGCCGCGCGAAACTTGCCGGGAAGGCCGCACCGACCTCACCATAGAGGATGCGTCGCACGACCGCGCTCTGCCAGGGGCGATTGAGGTATATCCGCAGCTTCCGTGCCGCCATGATCTGTTTGATGCCCACCGTGATAGCGTAGGGCGGGACTCGGTCGATGGCGCCACGAAGCGCGGTGTTCGAGTTTATGGTGCGTGTCTCCCGCGAGATCGCGAGCACCCTGGTCGGCCGCTCGAGAAACTCCTCATCTGAGACGTCTTCACCGGGCTCGGGCGGCTCGTTGAATGCGAGATGCCCGTTGATACCGACGCCGGCAATGCAGGTATCCACCCCGCCGAGCTCCTCGATAGCGGCGTCGTAGGCGCGCGGGTCGGCGGGATCGGGGAAGTGCGCCTGCTGCGGGGAAAGCCCCATCTCATCGGGCATTGCCGCGATGAGCTCCTCCGCGATGAACCCGCGGAAGCTCAAGGGGTCACCGGCCGGAATGAGCGTCGTCGCATCGGGCATGTACTCATCCATGAAGAAGAAGTGCACCTGCGAGAGGTCAATGGGCCGCCTCCTGCAGAGATCGACGAAGCGACGATACTGGAATACGGGGCCCACCGGCGCAATGAAGACGGTTCCCTTTCCCGCTCGGTTTCGCTCCTCGATTTCGAAGTACATGGCGTGCGCGATATGCCAGTAGAGATCGGGCTCGGTTTCAACGATCTCGAGGGGCAGCGGCGAGGCGCCGGCTTCCCCATCGATGGTGGTGTCATACATGGAAGTCAACCTTTAAGGGCTCCCGAGGTCAGGCCCGAGATGATGCGCTCATGTAACAGGATATAGACGATGACCATCGGAATGATCGCGATGATGATCGCCGCGTACATGGACGTGTAGTCGGTGCGGAACTGGCTCGTGAAAAAACGGATGCCGAGCTGCAGGGTCCGCGACTTCTCCGATGCGGTCAGCAGCAGCGCATAGACGAACTCGTTCCATGAGAACAGAAAGGCGAACGTACCGGCGGTCACCAGGCCCAGCTTGGAAAGCGGAAGCACGATCTGCGCGTAGCGCTGAAAGAAGCCGCACCCGTCGATGATGCTTGCCTCCTCGAGCTCCCGGGGAATGGTCTTCATGAACCCGTACACCAGAAACAGGGAGATCGGAACGTTTATGCCGGCGTAGGTGACGACCAGCGCCCAGAGCGTGTCATAGATGCCGAGCCCGATGATGATTCTGAAGTAGGGAACCATCAGGGCAACGATGGGAACGAGCACCCCCGCGAGCATCAGGTTGAGCAGGGCGTTCTGGCCCCGGAAGGTGTAGCGCGAGAACACGTAGGCAGCCATCGAAACGATCAGAAGATTGATAACGGTCGACAATCCGGAAACAAACACGGAGTTCAGAAACAGAAGGTGGAGGTTTGAGATCT
This sequence comes from Spirochaetia bacterium, assembly GCA_041686675.1. GTDB lineage: Bacteria > Spirochaetota > Spirochaetia > DSM-27196 > PWMO01 > JAAAOH01. The sequence goes on from JAWLDL010000200.1 coordinate 3,590, forward strand.
GCACCGCCTCCACGTAGTTGGAGAACTGCGGGATCGCCGGAAGACTGAAAGGTTGCGTCTGCAATTCGAGGTTGGTCTTGAGCGATCCCACGAGCAACCATACCAGCGGCACGAAGGTGCTGAAGAGAAAGAAGATGAGTACCACCCACTTGGCGGTCTTTGCGACTATGTCCGTTACGGTCAATTTCCTACGGCTGCTCTTCACCATGATGCCCCCTACTGCGTGGCCTCGGCCATCGGATCACGTCGGCCCAGGAACCGCCGCACAAAGACGATAATCACGGCACCAACCGCGATCAGCGTGGCCCCAATGGAGTTGGCGACGCCGTACTCGAGACCGCTGAGCTTACGGTAGAGCATGAGTGCCAGAACGGAAGTTGTGTTCGCCGGCCCTCCCCGCGTCATGAGGAATGTTGCCTCGAAATGCCTGAGCCCGAAGGCGATCGCAAGCGTCATCGCGGTTACCATCACCCCTCGGATCATGGGCAGGGTGATGAAGCGCTCCTGCTGCCAGACATTGGCACCGTCGATCTGAGCCGACTCGTAGAACTCCCGCGGCACCGACATCGTCCCCGCAAGGATAATGATCATGAAGTAACCGATGTATATGAGCTCCTGCAGGATGACGGCAGGAAGGGCCGTGGCGACCTCTCCGAGCCAGTTGCGTGTCATGGACTCCAGGCCAATCGCTTCGAGGAAGGCGTTTATGGCGCCGAACTCCGCGTTGTAGAGGGCGAGCCAGAGCATTGCAATTGCAACCTTCGAAATGACATTGGGCAGAAAGTAGATGGTGCGAAGCACCCGCCAGGCGGGAGGCTTGCGGGCCAATATCATCGCAACGGTCGCCGCGAGCGCAATCTGTATGAACCCGAGCGAAAACGCCCAGATGAAGTTATTGCGAAGCGAAAGCTGGAAGTTCTCACTGCCGAAGTTTCGCACGTAGTGATCGAATCCGATGAACTCCGGCGCACCCACGCCGTTCCAGGTGGTAAGGCTGATGGAAAACACGTAGATGAGGGGGTAGATGAAGAACGCCCCGTAGAGGATGAGGATGGGCAGCAGAAACAGAATGATGCCCTTCCAGTTCAGCCGGAAACTCATGATCCCTTTGCCGGTCACAGCACCCTCCGGATCGAAGATCGAGCAAGTTGCCGGGGGCGTGCGGCCCCCGGCAGATCGTGATTCTACTACGGATCCAGCCTAGTCATTCAACTGCTGGAGATTCTCGACGAACTCTTCGGGAGTCTGTCGGCCCAGCGCCAGAGCGCCGAAGCCCTGGCCGAGCTCAGC
>JAWLDL010000201.1:0-4878 GCA_041686675.1 Spirochaetia bacterium
CTTCTTCATCCACGCGCCCTCGCGCCGTCAGCCGGAGCACCGTGTGCGACAGGTCTTTCCGCGTGAGCTTCGCGAGCAGCGCCGGGGGATCGTCGGCACTGCGAATGTCGAGCGTTTCGTGGCGAAAACGGCACTTGCCGGTACCTACCACCTCTATGCGCGGCCGCACGCCGGGGCCCGCATCGGTGGCGCCATGGACATCGGCGGGGGCGGGAGTAGCCCCGGTGCCGGCCTGCGGCGGCTCACCCTCGGGAGTAGCCCCGGTGCCGGCCTGCGGCAGTTCAATGAAAAATGCGTGGCCCTCGTGGTCGCAGTCGAAGCCGTCGGGTTCGGGGGTGCCGGGGTTCAGGACCGCCGAGCGCGCGTCGGGCACCGCCGGCCAGGTGATGTGGGAGTGGCCGGTAAGCCAGAGGTCCACGCCGGCGGACTCGAGTTCCGCCCTTGTCATGGGGAAATACTTGCCTCCGAAATCCGGGGAGACTCCTTCGATGCTCCCGTGCGCGATGCCTATATGCCGAACACGACGGTCGTCTGCCGGGTCCGACGAGCGCCGCGAGACGGCTTCGGCAACCCAGTCGATGCGGTTGGACCGGGAGTGCTTCGCATCGCACGGGGCGGGGTAGACGATCGCATCGAGGCCGGTATCGCGAAGATCGTGCGGCTGTCGCTCGGCGAGGACATGGGTGTGATCGGAGGCGGCGTCGCGAAAGTCGCGCCAGAGGGTGCTGTCGGTGTGTATGTAGTCATGATTGCCGGGAAGCACCAGTACGGCACGGCCGGCGAATGCGCCGAGGGAAGCGGCGACGCGACCGACATCAACCTTTTTAATCGCAACTCTGTCGAAAAGATCGCCGGCGACAATGAGCAGGTCACATTCGCGTGCGTTGGCGATGGAGACCACTCGGTCGACCGCCTCGAAACGGGCGGTGATAAGTGTGTCGCGTTCCTGGTAGTCCTTGAAGCGCATGCCTATGTGGAAATCTGCGCAGTGAAGAATTCGCAATGGGTCCATGGAGCATTACGCTATGCCCGGGGGCCCGTCGTGTCAATTGCGGCGGGAGGCGCGAGGTCGGTCACACTTGCGATGGCCGTTGGCCGAAGAGACTACAAATCATCGTCTCGTTGCTCGAGGAGAAAGGAGCGCAAGAGACGCTCCGAACGCATGACGTGCAGTATGAACACATCATCCTCATCGGCTCGGTAGAAAACCCTGCACGGGGGCACGATCACTTCCCGATACGGTGTCGACGGCAGTTCCTCGGGTCGTCTGCCGGAGTTTGGATAGCGCTTGAGCCGTTCAACCGCTCTGAAGACCTTGCGAACGTAGCGACGCTCTTGGGGTGCCAGGGGATCGACGAGTTCACGAGAGTGCTCCCTGCCGCGCTTAATCTCGGCGTGACGCCGGTCGAAGCCAAAGAAATCGTCTATCAGGCCACGGCGTACCTGGGAATTGGGCGGGTGTCGCCGTTTCTGTCGGCAACGAACGAGGTTCTCGAGCGGCGTGGCGTGAAGTTGCCGCTTCCTGGGCAGTCCACTACTACCAGGGATAGCCGACTCGTTGCCGGCATCCAAACGCTGGTCGACATCGTTGGTGACCGAATGAAGGACTTCTGGAAGTCGGGCCCCGAAGAGACTCGCCACGTTCGCCATTGGGTGACCGACAATTGCTTTGGGGATTACTACACCCGCAATGGCCTCGACAACCAGGAGCGTGAGATGATCACCTTCTGCTTCCTGGCGGCACAGGGTGGATGCGAACCGCAGCTGACGAGCCACGCGAAGGCGAACATGAGGATTGGCAACGACAAGGCGTTTCTCATCAAGGTCGTTTCCCAGTGCCTGCCGTACATCGGATATCCACGCAGCCTGAACGCGCTCCGGTGCGTAGATGACGCGAGCCGGCAAGACTGACGAGGAGGAGAGAATGAAAGACAGAGAACTCGGGACAAGCGGACTGAAGGTATCGGCGCTCGGGCTCGGCTGCATGAGAATGAGCTTCGGCGACAAGCCGGTGGGTACGCCCGCGGACATGATCGGGATAATTCGTGCCGCTGTCGAACGCGGGGTTACCTTCTTCGACACCGCCGAGCCCCGGCTCCGGACTCGATAGTCGGCCCGAGCAGATCAGGCGCGTTGCGGACGCGTCACTCAAGCGACTCCGTGTAGAGGCGATTGACCTCTTCTACCAGCACCGCGTCGATCCCGACGTGCCGATTGAGGATGTCGCCGGGACCGTCAGGGAACTGATCGACGAGGGCAAGGTGAAGCACTTCGGATTGTCTGAAGCCGGCGCGGAGACGATTCGGCGTGCTCACGCCGTTCAGCCGGTTACGGCAGTGCAGAGCGAGTACTCGCTTTGGTGGCGATCGCCGGAGGATGAGATCATGCCGACACTCGAGGAGCTCGGCATCGGGTTTGTGCCCTTTAGCCCGCTCGGAAAGGGCTTTCTGACCGGCGAGATCGATGAGAATACGACTTTCGACAGCTCCGACATCCGTAGCAGGATTCCGCGCTTCGCCCCTGAGATCCGGATGGTGAATCTCGCCCTCGTGGACAGAATCAGACGCATCGCGGACTCGAGACAGTCGACGCCGGCTCAGATCGCCCTCGCATGGCTGCTCGCCCGGAAGCCGTGGATAGTGCCGATTCCTGGGACGCGTCATGTGGATCGCCTCGACGAGAACCTTGGTGCCACCGAGATCAATCTCACGCCGAGCGATACAGTGCGGACCGGCAGGACGCCGGTCCGGGCCCTTGGGAAGAGCGCGCTTGGAGGAGTGTTCGAGATGAACCCTCTGACGGCATGGGGTTGCGCTCCGACGAGACGGAGACCGTGATTCGGGCGGACAAACCGAGTCCACGCCGCTGCGGCAGCTACGCCGAGCGGATGACGAAGGGGTGATCAGCAGAGCCAGTGGCCAACGCCCGAACAGACCGATAACCCGGTGGCGATGAGAGCTGTCTGGTCGTTGACGTCGGCCAATGAAGTGCCGGGCATCGTTGCATCATCGGCGGTCCGATGAGCTGCCCCTCCGGGTCCGCCTTCGCCGCCCGCATTCGGGTGTACGTCTGCGGCATCATGTCCATGTTCCCCACTGGGTCCATTGAGCAGATGACGCCACGCTCCAGTGGCTTCCGTAGAGGTAGGCTTCGGGAGTGTCTGCTTGACAGAAATGTATCACTAAAGTATCACTGTGGTATGAAGACTGAACTCGTCACGAATCTCAAGCGACAAGCGACCCGCATCCTGTCTGACATGCGCGACTCGGGTGAGTCTGTGCTGATCACAGAGCACGGGAAGCCGTCGGCTTATCTGGTGGACGTAGACTCCTTCGAGTTCATGCAGAGCAAACTGCGAGTTCTTGAAGGCATCGTTCGCGGAGAGCGGGCAGTATTGGAAGGACGGACGTATTCTGAGGAAGAAGCGAAGCAGAAGATGAGCAAGTGGCTCGACTGATCTGGTCGCGGCCGGCCCTGCGCGATCTGGAGGAGATCGCCGAGTACATAGCACTGGATAGCCCGTCAGCGGCGTCTCGCTACGTTCGCAAGGTCTTCAGAGCGGTTGAACGGCTCAAGCGCTATCCAAACTCCGGCAGACGACCCGAGGAACTGCCGTCGACACCGTATCGGGAAGTGATCGTGCCCCCGTGCAGGGTTTTCTACCGAGCCGATGAGGATGATGTGTTCATACTGCACGTCATGCGTTCGGAGCGTCTCTTGCGCTCCTTTCTCCTCGAGCAACGAGACGATGATCCGTAGTCAATTCGGCCAACGGCCATCGCAAGTGTGACCGACGTGGCGGTGGGTCACGCTCTTCGACGGCGCGGAGTGCACGAGGAGCGCCCCGGCAGAGAGCACGACGAGGCCGGCAACATTGTAGCCGGTAAGCCCGTACTCCGGGCGCAGCAGCGCGAACAGCAGCACCGGCAGCCCGACGTAGCTGAGATCGTACACCGTACCCATAATGCTTGCACGGCAGTGACGCAAGTACGACCACTGAATCATGCCGAATGCGCCGGCGGCGACGAGGAAGCTCGAGGCGAGAAGAATTATGCCCGGGGTGCTCGCCGGGATGAAGGAGCTTGTCTCACCCGACTGCTGGGCCACGCCTTTCAGCAGTGCGTCGAGGGCGGCCATACCGCCGGCGGCGAGGCCGAACAGTATCTCCTGGAAGCCTATGCTTCGCCGCCTGCTGAGAGCTGCCGGAAAGATGCCGCCGAGCACCCACACTACGGTAATGACGATGAGCGGATCGAGCTGCGGCCATGAAAGCTTTGCCGGTACGCCGAGCAGTTCGCCTGCGCCGAGCACGCCGGTGCCCACGATTATGATTGCCGCCCCAACAAGATGACGGCGGTGCAGCTGCTCGTGAAGTACGAAGCGGGAGAATATCAGCAGGGCGATAAGGCCGCTGCCGTACATGGAGGTATAGAAGACGGTGGGCGCAAACACATTGGCGACCATGACCCAGAAGGGTGTGGTGAAGTTCAGGATCATGCCCGTGGTGTAGACCGCGGTAGCGGTGCGGCGGGAACCACCCGAGAAGTGCGATGCGCGAAGCTTGAGCAGTCCGAGTTTCATTAGACCCTTCGACATGTGGATAACCGATGTGCCGATTACGCCTATGAGCATGGCAACGGGAGCGTTCATTGTAGGTGCAAGTATATCGCACGTGGTGCGCTTTGTCCCGTCCCCGTGTTGCGAGCTGTGTTCGGGCGGTCGCGTGGGAGCGCGTTTCTGTTGTATAACGGGGCGCATGCTTACGCTGTTTAAGAAAAACTGGTTTCTGCTCGGGCTGGTCTTTGCCCTGATACTCGGCGGACTGCTTCCTGGCGCGGGGGACACTCTTAATCCGGATGGGCGCACCCAGCGCGTTTT
>JAWLDL010000202.1:0-4825 GCA_041686675.1 Spirochaetia bacterium
GTTCCATCGTAGTCCTCCTTGCGAGTGGTCGGCACCCGTGCGTGCGTAGGGCTCTGCCGGCTCGGCCGTCGCCACGCAGTGTCGCAGTCGCCGCCCGGACGTGGCGGCGCTTCCGGCCGAGCGATGTCACTCCGGCAAGCCGCTGTGAAGCAGCTCGCCGATTCTGAGAATCGTTTCCTCGATATCGTCCACGTTTTTGCTGAAAATGGACTCGATCCCGAAATAGTGCGAAATGCCCATGAGCGCGTTGGCAATGAGTTTCTTGTCGTCGCTGCGGATGTGATTGAGCGTTCGTCGGTACCCATGCTCGAACTTATCGTAGTATTGGGTAGCCGCCGTACTCACCACGAACTCCGCTTCGAGCACGATGGAGTAGTAACTCTTGTGGTTTCGAAAATGCAGGTAGAACAGATACATCCCCTGGATTTCCTGTTCGGTGCGGTTGAGACTCTGGTCAACATTGAGCGAGATGAAGTGGCGCGTGCGCGCGCCGATTGTTTCGACGATTTCTGCAAGGAACTCTTCCTTCGTCGCGAAATAGAGGTAGAACGTCCCCACGGAAAAACCGGCCTCTTTGGCAATCTCATATACGTTGACGTTGTAGTACCCCCTGCGCCCAAAGAGCTTGATGCCCGCCTCTACGAGTCTGCTTTGCGAGGTGTCGGAGGGCGGATCGAGCGGAGTATGATCGCTGCGGAAGATGCGCTCGCGCTCCCCGACGGGGTCGGTGAAGAAGCCGCCGAGCAGCAGTGCATGCAGCGCTTTGCGGTCGCGCTCGGACTGCCCGTCGTCGGAGCGCATCGAGACGAAACGAGCTGCGGAGATGAGAAAGATGTACTCCGCCTCCTCGATTTCCCGGTCGTACATGCGGGTGAAGTAGTTGATGCAGATGTCCCGCATCTTTTTCTCGTAGCGGATAAACCGGTATTGGCCCTCTCGGTAGACGGTAAACAGTTTGCGGTGTTCTCTGCCCGCCTCGAACATGACCTCGAGGAAGCGATTCAACTCACCGGCGATCGACGGTTGGACGATGTGGTTGAGACGGTCCGAAAACACGGCAAGATAGCGGTCGAGAAGCTCTTTGAAGATCTCCTCTTTCTTGTCGAAGTAATTGTAGAACACGCCGTTGGAGAGGCTCGCGTTACGGCAAATCTCCGCTATGGACACGGTTTCATACCAGCGGCTGGAAAACAGGTCGAGGGCCGATTGAATGAGACGTTCTTTCGTTACCGTTTTCCCCGAGCCTTTAGCCATGCGCGGACGAACTCCTTACCGGGAACTGATTATTGCGACAGTATAGAGAGAAAGGGGCACGGTTTCCACACCCCGGACAGCGCCGGGGGGCCGGGCTGGGCGGCGGCCCCGGGGGCCGTCCCGCGCCGGGCCCCCGGTGTCCCGTGGCGCCGGCAACCGTCCCGCGCCGCGCCCCCGTGGTTATGTCCGCTCCACGAGTAAGGCCATGCCTTGCCCCCCGCCGATGCAGAGGGTGGCAAGCCCCCGGGCCACATCCCGTTTTCCCATCTCGTGGAGGAGGGTCACGAGGATGCGCGTGCCCGAAGCGCCGATTGGATGACCCAAGGCAATTGCCCCGCCGTTTACGTTGACGACAGACGAGTCTATTCCGCCCAACTCTTGCTCCATGCCCTTGAGAACCGCCAATGACTGGGCGGCGAAGGCTTCATTGAGCTCGGCCAGTTGCACGTCCTGCAGTGTCCAGCCCGCACGTTGCAGAGCGCGCTTGGTGGCGGGCACCGGGCCGTATCCCATGTAGGCGGGCTCGACGCCGGCGGAGGCGAAGCCGCTGATCAAGGCCAAAGGCTCCGCCCCCAGCTCTCGTGCCTTGTCTTCGCTCATGAGAACGACGAACGCAGCTCCGTCGTTAATTCCCGACGAGTTTCCCGCGGTCACCCGCCCGTCCTTCTTGAACGCGGGTTTGAGCTTAGCAAGGCCCGCGGCGTCTGCGCCGCGGCGAAAGTGCTCGTCGGTATCGGCGCTTATCGGCTCTCCCTTACGCTGGGGAATATGGACGGCCTCGATTTCGTCCCGGAACCGCCCCGCATCGACCGCCGCTTCCGCCCTATTCTGGCTGCCGGCGGCAAACGCATCCATCTCCTCTCGGCCGATGTCCCATCGGTCGGCCAAGTTTTCGGCGGTAACACCCATGTGGTAGTCGTTGAACGCGTCCATGAGTCCGTCCCTCAGCATGAGGTCGACCATCTCGGTGTTTCCCATCTTGGCCCCGTAGCGGGCTTTGGGTACCGCATAGGGGGCCTGCGTCATATTCTCCGCGCCGCCGGCGACAACGATGTCGGCGTTGCCCGCAGCGATCTCGGTGGCGGCAAGGGTGACGGATTTGAGTCCCGAACCGCAGAGTTTGTTTACCGCGTAGCTTGGAACTTCCACCGGAATGTCCGCGGCGACGGCAATCTGGCGAGCCATATTTTGCCCGAGTCCGGCGGACAGAATATTGCCGACAATGACCTCCTCCACCTGCGCCGGATCAACGGCTGCTTCACGCAGTGCCGCCTTCAAAGAGGTGACCCCTAACTCGACTGCCGATACGCCGGAGAACATGCCTCCGAAGGTGCCCACGGCCGTTCTTTTGGCGGCCACAATAGCTACTCGTTTCATTTTGGTATTCCTCTTTATATATAGCCGATCTTCTTGGCTTCTTCGGTCAGTTCCTTGCGAAAATCGGGGTGAGCGACCGCAATGAGATTTCTCGTTCGCTCGCGCACGGTCCGCCCACGCATGTAGGCAATGCCGTACTCGGTAACGATGTGATCGACGTTGCTGCGATGGAGCGTCACCGCGGTCCCTTCCCGCAGGGTGGGGGTTATCGTACTGATAGTGCCGTTCTTTGCGGTCGAGTGACAGGCGATGATCGACTTTCCGAGGCCGTCGTAGGCTTCCTTCGCGCCGACCGCGGTATCGGTCTGACCGCCGGTGCCCGAATACTGGGTGGTGCCGATCGACTCGCTTGCGACCTGGCCGGTCATGTCGACGTTGAGGCAGGTATTGAGAGATACCATCTTGGAGTTGTAGCGGATTACCGCCGGGTCGTTGACCCACGAGCCGCGTTGGAACTCCACCGCCATGTTATCGTCGAGCCACTCGTAGAGTCGCTTCGAGCCGAAGGCAAAGGTGCAGACGAACTTGTCTTTGTAGAGGCTCTTCTTCTTGTTGGTGATGACTCCCTGCTCATAGAGGTCGACCATCGAGTCGACAACCATCTCGGTGTGGACGCCGATGTCCTTCTTCCCCTGGAGGGCAAGTGCAGCGGCATTCGGAATATTGCCGATGCCCAGTTGGATCGTCGACCCGTCGTCAACGAGCTCGGCTACATAATTTCCGATTGCCTGGTCGGTCTCGTTTGGCTCCGGAGTGGGAAGGGTGGGTGGTTCCTGGTGGTTTTCCACGAAATAATCGACGTCGTCGACATGAACGTGCGTATCGCCGTAGGTGCGGGGGAGGTTCTCGTTCACTTCCAACACGACAAGCTCCGCGGCCTCGAGCACGTCCTTTTCGTAGGTGATGCCCAGAGAAAGGGAGACGAAGCCCTTCGAGTCCGGCGGAGTGCAGGTGCCGAAAAAGATGTTGGGGCGCTTTGCCTGGATTCGATCCATGGCCGCGCGGTGGAGCATGTTCGGCACATAGGTCACCGTATCGAGCCCCGCCTTCAGTGCCTTTCGCGAGCCCGGCGCGTGAAACCAACTTGCCAGCTCGAAATGCCCCTCCATTTCGGGCTGCATGTAGAAGTCGTAGGGTTGGAGGGTCAGCACGCTGAACACTCTCACCCCTTCGACCTTCTCGCGCACCGTGTGAATCCTCGACATCAGCCCTTGCGGTTCGGAGGCGCATTGGCCGACGATGATGTCATCGTCCGATTTGATATGACCGACCGCCTCGTCGGTGGAGATGAGGCGGCGTTTGTAATCCTCGTTCCAGTCCTTCATAGCGTGTTGCTCCCTCAGTAAACAAAAATATTGCTGCCTACCGCCAAACCGGCGCCGGAGGCAACGAACATCACCGTGTCGCCGCGCTTGATACGTCCCGCCTTCACGGCTTCGTAGAACGCCATCGGCACGCAGGCGGAGCCGGTGTACCCGTACCTATCCATTATTGTGGTGGTCTTTTCCATGGGCAGCTCGAGGATTTCCATGACCTGTTCTATGACCGAGCGATTAATCTGGGTAAAGATGATGTGGTCAACTGCGCTGAGCTCGACACCGGTCTTCTGCAGCAGGTGTTCCACGAGCGGCGGCCACAGCTTGACGTTTCTGTCGCCGGGCAGCCGCTGCAGAAGTTGGAGCCCATATTCGCCGTCATCGAGGCGTTGGCGGGTCACCGGCACTCGAGTGCCGCCGGCGTAGACGCCGAGGTAGTCCCACTGGGTACCGTCGGTGACGAACTGACTGCCGATGTAGCCCTGGGTCTCGCGCTTTTCGAGCACGACCGCGGCGGCACCGTCGGCAAAGATCGAGTAACCGAACGCGTCGCCATCACGCACATAGGCGGGCATATTATAGACGCCGACCACTACCGCGAAGCGCGCCTCGGGATCTCCGGCAAGCAACCGGGTGCCCACATCATAGGCGGTTACGAATCCGGCGCACGAGCAGTTCACGTCGAAGGACCCCGTATACTTCTGCCCGCCCTGAATGCGGCCCTGTAAGAGGATTGCCGTTGAGGGGGAGATGTACTCGGGGGTGTCGGTGCCCACAATAAAGTAGGAGACCTCGTGCGGGTCGATCCCCGCATCACTGATGGCCTCGTGTGCTGCGTTGGTGGCAAAATCGGCGGTCGTTTCGCCGGTCTCACGAAG
>JAWLDL010000203.1:0-4821 GCA_041686675.1 Spirochaetia bacterium
TTTCGGTTCAGGACGAAGAGACACTCGAAATGAAAGACGATCTGGCGCACATAGAGGGCGTGTTCGTCGGTTTTACCGCCGCGGCAAATGTAGTTGCCTCGATCAAGCTCTACGACATGGGCTTCCTGAGAAAGGGAGCTAAGGTGGCCACCATCCTCTGCGATACGGGATACAAGTATCTCGAATGACGGTACCACAACCAATGGGCTGTGCCTCTACAATTCACGATGAGTATCTATGGACGCTGCGGCCGAGTGTCTCGGAGATACGCGAGAGCACGACCTGTCGCAGCCGCGCGCCGGTAATCGTCGGAGAAGAAAATGTTGTGGAGGCCGAGCTCGTCGAAAGCCTCTCCCATCCCCCAGTAGAACACGTACCCCGACGATGACGGCTCGAGTGCTCGGTAGCGTCGGTACGCCGGCGCCTCCTCGTCCTCGAGCAGGTCGGGATAGGTGACGCTCACGTCGACGTTCGAGACCACTACGTCGTAGTCCAGCCGCTCGCCGTCCACCTCGACACCGCGGATCCGCCGCGTGGCTGTGTCGCTCAGAATCCGCTGCACCGGACGCTCGTAGTGGAAGCGCACGCCGGGTACCGGCCGCCCGCGGAGCAGCATTCAGGTATGTCGGATAATCAGCACCGAGTCATTCCACTCGTCGCTGTCGCGTAGCGGCAGCGCGTCGCCCGGATCGAGCTTGCCGCGCCCTGAGCGCAGCCTGACCTGCTCGACTGCGCCGAACCCGACCGATGCGAGGGCGTCGGCGAAGTCCGGGAGGGACGCATACGGGTTCCCCTGGTCCCTGAGCATGACTGCGGTCGCCGATTCCTCCGCATAGAACAGCTGCTGAAGGACGATCTTTGTGGCGTGCTTCGTACACCGGGCAAGCTCCGAGATGAGTCCCATCGGCTCGTCGATATTGACGTTCTCGATGTACACGCCGGTGACGAGGTCGATTGAGGCGTCCGCAAACGGCAATGGTCCGAGAAGGTCGACGTCGAGGTACGCCGCTGCTTCGCGGATCTCGGAGATGCAGGTGTACCAGTGCTCGATCACCGGCGGACATGCGTCGGTTCCGATGAGCAGCGTCTCCTCGGGAAGCCGCGGGGCAAGGAGCGGCAGAAACCCGCCGGACGGGCCGCTTGCGATGTCGAGGGCGACCCCTGAAGTAGAAGCAAGTGCGTCGACGACCTCTCTCAGCGCAGGGTTATCGCGGTACCGATCCTCGGCCTTCAGAAGGCGCTCCCGGTAGTAGTCCTCAGTTTGCATTTCCGGATGGGACTCGTTGATTGCTTCAAGCAGTGCACGCGACCAGTGCGGCCGGGGGGTGTCTTCGTCTATGAACCGCACGATGCCACGATCGACCGAAAAGGTTCGCCCGCACGCATCACAGATCAGCCGGCTGTCCTGTTGATGGAGCTCGTTCCTGTCGTGTGGACAGCAGAGCGTCTGGAGCAGTCGTTCGAGCATGGACACCTCCTTCCTCCGTCGTTCCCGGCGGCAGTCAGCGCTTTCGTGCCACGTAGAACCCGTAGCTGAACCATTCCCGGTAGCGCCGGTAGAGGTCGGCCTCCCGGCGCTCCATCTCCACGAGCTCCGCCGCGTCCGGATGGTTCGCGTGGCGCTCGAGGAACGCCGGTATTCGGCCTTCAGTGGGCTCGTAGTAATTGTCTATCCAGGTGCTCGGAGGAAGAATGAGGTACCCGAGAATGTCGTAGCCCGCATGCTCGAGGATCGTGATCTTCTCCGGGGCGGTCGCGATCTCCGGGTACTCGGTGTCCCAGTGCACCCGGATCTCTTTCGGCGGGTCCGGACGGAGCCACGTGATCTCAGAGACAGCAAGCACACCACCAGGACGCAGAAAGGGCTTCCACGCTTTGATGCCGTCGCTGAAACCCATGTTGTAAATGGCACCCTCCGACCAGATGAGATCCAGGGAGTCGGCTTCGAACGAAAGTGCATCCATCGATTCCGCGCGCGTTTCGATTCGCTCCGCGGCGCCGGCTTCGCGCGCCTGCCCGGCGAGGATGTCGAGAAACTCGGGAAAGATATCGACTGCAGTGATGTGCGCTCGAGGAAGCTCGCCGGCAAGGACCAGAGTCGAAGCGCCGGTTCCGCAGCCGATGTCGGCAACCCGGAGCTCCGCGTTTCTGTCGAGCCGCGCGAGCTCGAGGGCGCGCCGCGTCTCACCGTCGCTTCCGGGGCCCTGGCGTTTGCCATCTCGGTGCAGGTCCACCATGAGGGTGAACATCGTCTGATCGTCCATTGAATCTCCTTCGTTCCAGTCAGGGGCCGGGGGCTCATCAGCCGAACGGTACCCGAAACGGGCCCGTGCCACATCCGTAAAAGGCTTCTTAGCACGGTTCCGCTTCCACCTCAGCCTGCCACCGCCGAAGCGTTTGCGCTTCTCGCCGAAGGACCGACAGGTCGTCGCCCGGTACGAACTCCAGAAGCACCGGTAGCTCACGTCTCCCCGATGGCCCGGGTGCTACTGCTGTTCGCAGGTATCGTAACCACGCATCCGTTCCCTCGGCGAGGGGGCGGCGGTCCGCGCTGCCGCCCGGGCCCCATGTGAAACAGTGGATGTGTGAGAGGTAGGGAAGGATGGACCGAAGGCTCGACTCGGTCGCATCAGTGCTCCAGCCGACCGGTGGTTGCCACAGGGAGCGCACCGCCGGGTGGGCAATCTCATCGAGGAGGGTACGCGCCGAGGCGGCGGTATCGGTGAGCGTGTTGCGGTGGTACTCGAGCGCGATTACCAGTCCCCGGGCCGCGGCCCGCTCCCCGAGGGCTCGAGCGGCTGCCACGATCGCGACCCGCGCCTCGGGAGGTGTCTCCGCCGACCCGCGCCGTCCGGCCCACACTCGCACAACCTTCGCACCGAGTGCTTCAGCGGTATCCAGTACGGTAGCAGGCTCGTGGTCGGGCCGTGTGCCCATCACATCCTCGAAGCGGTAGTAGGAACCGTACGCGGTGACCCGCAGCCCGGCGTCCCGCGTAGCGGCCCCGACGGTACGCGCGGTTTCGAGATCGCCGGGCGGCACGTGGACATCCCCACCCCACTCAATGGCGATGAGTCCGCTGGAGCGACACGCCTCGATGATGCGGCGAGGGCTTTCGGTGCGAAACGTTATCGATACCAGGCCGGGGATCAGTGCGGACACGGACCATCCATTTCGGGCACCATGTGCGTACCCTGAAAATCGTATGGTAAATTGTATCGAACAATATGGACAATTACAACAGCCATGCTATACTCAATTCAGAAAGGACGAACACATGAACGCGGAAGGCACGCAGAAGAAGTACCTGCAGATAGCGGAAGAGATACGCGAGCGCATCGAGTCCGGCGTGTACCAGGAAGGCGAGATGATTCCCACCATCCGTCAGCTCGCCGGGGAATACGGCGTGAACCCGCAGACGGTGAACAAGGCGACGGCTCATCTGGTGAGCCTCGGTTACCTGCGGTCCCGACAGGGTGCAGGGTCGGAGGTCGTACGTCCTGCGGCACAACCGCTCGGGGGCATCTACATGCTCATCGATGAGAACCGCAGCCGCTACCTCGAGGACCTCGACGACCCGCGAAACTACCACGGCAAAGACATCTACCTCACGTATCTGATGCGAATGAGCCGGGAGAGCCGCCGGTCGCGCTTCATCGTCTACGCCAAGGATGATGCTGAACCTCGGCCCGAGGTGGAGGCCGCGGTAGCGGAGGCGAGCGGGTTTCTCGTCCAGGGCACGCTTCCCGATGTATACGGGCAACTCCTCGCCGACTCCGACGCTCCGTCCGTCATGATCAACCGACCGGTGTCGGAGAGCATTCGCGGTGGCCGCCTCGCCTCGGTCATGATCGGGCTCGACCGCCTTCAGAGCATCGTCGATTACCTTATCACGCTGGGCCATCGCAGGTTGTTGTATGTTCGTGTCACGGAGTTCGAGCGAAACAACGTCTACGACGAACGTCTTGCGCGGGCCCGGGGCGCGGCATCGCAATGGCGCCACGATTTCGACGTGGAGCTGGAGGAGTTCGAGTTCGACGGCAGCGACGCCTCGAGCCTCGACCGGTTCCGCGAGCTTCTCGATCGGGGCTTCACCGCCGCCGTCGGGTACAACGACGGCTCGGCACTGCAGCTCTACTCTCTCATACAGCGGGCCGGCCTCACCGTGGGGGGTGAGTTCTCCGTCTGTGGATTCGATGACGTCAACGCCGCACGGCTGGCAACGCCGCCGCTCACCACCGTTCGTGTCGATCGCGGCCGCCTCGTGCGGGAGGCATTTGCCCTGCTCGACGAGCTCGCCGCATCTCCGGCGCCGCTTCGACTCTCTCGTACCCTCGAGACGGAGCTCGTCATTCGCCGCTCGGCACTTCCTCCACGCGCCGACTGCCGCTGAACCGGACGCCGGCTTCCCGCGAAATCACGGTACCCTCACACGCTTCGACGCGCATAGCGGGCCCGGCGGGGCGACCGCGCGCGCCGGCAGCGTCTTTGTATGGTACAATATCGACTATCGTACCAAAAAATACTTGACGTCAGTTGATATTGTGCTATGATTGAACCGTTAAATGATACAGAGAGGACTGCAAGGGTCACGATGAGCAAGCCGAACTTTGCTGCAATGAAATTGAAGACCCCGGGACCCCACTCCGGTAACTACGGCTGGATCGCGGTGTTTCTGGCACCCACCCTGGTGGTATTCGCGCTGTTCATCCTGTGGCCGCTTGTGGCGAGCCTCTACTATTCGTTCTTTCAGTGGAACGGCCTCGGCAGGTGGCCGAGCTATTTCGTGGGGCTTCGCAACTATCAGGATCTCATCGGCGA
>JAWLDL010000204.1:0-4808 GCA_041686675.1 Spirochaetia bacterium
GAGAAAGTAGGCGTCGATATTGTGTTCGACGCTCGTCCAGGAGAGCTCGGCGGGATCATAGACCTCGACAACGTCACCCTCCTCGTTCACCTCGAGCTCGTAGCTGCCGTGCCCACCGGTTGCAAGACCGTAGCGCGGGTCCCCGGAGTCGGTGATCTGACGGTCGGTCACGTAGCGTGCGGTCCGTCGGGCAAGGTCGAGGATGCGATCGCGGATACGGCGGTCAGCCGGCGCGACGGGCCGGTCGGCGGTCATGCGCAGGTAGAACGTCCCCGCATATCCGGCCCACGCCACCGTGCCGGTGCGCACCACCGCCCCACCGGAATCCTCCTCGTTGGGCCATGCGTTATTGGTGTTGTAGGCAAACCACAGCTGCCCGGACTCATCAGTGAGCCTGCCGAGGGCCAGCAGGATGTTCTCTGCGCGCCCGTACTCTCCGGCGGCGGAAAAGGCTACTGCGGCAATCGCCGCATCGTAGGTATAGGATCTGCGGCCGATGTAGCGAAACTCCTCGCTCCGTCGGGGGATCTGATAGCCGATCGGCAGGTGGCGCCGGGTCGGGTAGGGGTCGGGCTCGATGGCGTTCGGTACCTGCTGGGCGGCGAGCCACTCGACCGCCCGTGCGGCGTAGGTCTGCATATCTTCGCTCACCTCGCTCTGGCCGTGCGCGGAGGCGGGCGGCAGGATGAGTACGCCCAGGAGGACAAGGACAACGAGGAGGACGAGGACGGGAATCGACGTACGCATTGCACTGTTCCGCATTCTGCGGCAAAAGTACCGCGCTGACGTCCGGTTATCAATCAGGCCCGGCGGGTCACCACGCGTTGTTTTGTCCCCGCGAGTCCACACTACCCCGGATCCGTGCGCCGCGAAGGTCCGCGTTGTTTCCCGTTATGACGACATCGCCGTCGATCGTGAGGTCGGTGACGGTGCAGCTGTTCCCGCGGATCACGAGATCCCCCCGGATGACGGTTGCGGCCCGGCCACGGCCGACGATGGTGACCCGGTTTGACGTTATGGCACCGCCGCTGTAGCTGCCGCGCTCGAGCCGAAGCGTCTGATTGTTTCCGACATTCGGCCACCCGCGCGCCCCGCGGTCTGGACCGCTGTCCGGCTCCCCCGGGGAGCCCGCGGGGGGTCGATCGGACGGCGGCCCGTCGGGGATCACCACACCAACCGTGCGACAGGAGGTGAGTGCGATCGTCAACACGAGTACGATCACCGCGATTTTTGGCATAGCTCCCATCATTTCTGCGTCTCCTTGCGGAATAGCATGATTCCCCACACAAGCGAGCCCGCGCGCCCGGCGGACACCCAGTTCGCGAGCCCCCGCTTCATGCGGTCGACGTAGTCGTCTCCGGAAGTGCGACGCACGAGCTCCTCGTTTCGCTCGAGCTCCTCGAGAACCCGCGCGTAATGGCGCCACAGATGCGGGGATCGGTCGTCAAAGGCTGTCATGGGTATGCCGACATCACCCGCGGCGTCCCGGTAGAACCCGGGCGAGGCCAGAGACTCGAGGTCGAGTCGCTCGAGCACAGGCGCGAGCAGCGAGGGATCAGCGTCATCGGCCTGCATCGGATCGGTGCATACGAAGCGGCCGCTCGGGGCGAGCACACGTGACACCTCGGCGAGCACGCGACGGCGGTTCGAGCTGTGGAGGATGGCGTCCTGCGACCACACGAGGTCAAAGCATGCCTCCTCGAAGGGAAGCTCTTCGAAGTTCCCCTCCACCACCGAAACGAGACTGTCGAGTCCCTGCTCAGCGGTGAGGCGTCGGTTGCGCTCGTTCTGCACCGCGGAGAGGTTGAGGCAGGTCACCGGGCAACCGAAGCTTCGGGCAAGAAACCGCGCCGACCCACCATAGCCGGCACCAACATCGAGCACCCGTGTGCCTGCATCAATCGTGACCTTTTCGGCCATGGTGGCAACGGTTCGACGGCTTGCATCGCGGATCGATTCGGTACCTGCCTCGTAGATGCCGATGTGCAGGTCCTCTCCACCCCAGATCGTGGAGTAAAACCCCTCTGCGCCTTCACTGTCGTAGTAGCTGCGGGTTGCGTCCACGCGTTCGTCATATGCCATCCGTAAAGACTAGTCGGCTTCGACGAAAGCTTCAACCGCCCATCGCCACTGCCGTTGACGCCGCCTCATGCCCCTGACAGCGCCTGCTGTCCGCTATAGAATGCTGCCATGCGAATACGAATCTTGATGGCCGTACTCATCGGCCTGACCGCCATCGTGGCCAGCTATGGACAGTCGCTCACCATCGGGCTCATGCCTGCTGTCGATTCACTCCCGCTCCTCATCGCACAGGAAGAGGGGTATTTCGCCGAGGAGGGCGTATCGGTGGAACTGAGGATGTTCCGCAACCAGCTCTACCGCGAGACCGCCCTGCAGACAAACGAGATTGACGGAAGCATCTCCGACCTCGTGAATGCGGTATACGCCTGGCGAAACGGTACGGGTCTGCGCGTCGGCTCGATCACCGACGGGCACTTTGCCCTGCTCACCTCCCCCGACTCCCCGATCCGCTCCATTGCCGACTGGGAGCGTGCCGACAGTGTCGAAGTCGGCCTTCTGGAGAACAGCATCATCTACTACGTGGCAGAACGCATGCTCGAGGCCGCCGGTGGATCGCCGGAGCATATCGAGCTCGTGACCACGATGCAGGTCCCCACCCGCATGGAGATGCTCGTGGCCGGGCGGATCGAAGCGGCGCTGCTTCCCGAGCCGATCAGCCGCGTGGCGGTGGGACGCGGCGCGCATGTGCTCGTGGAAACCGACGTCATGGAGCAGACACCGGGCGTTCTCATCTTCACCGACGAGGCACTGCGCGAAAAGCGCGCAGCGATCGGCGCGCTCTACCGCGCCTACGACAGGGCCGTGTCAGACCTGAATGCCCGCAGCGACGAGCTGAGGCCGGCGATCGTGCGACTCGGTGAGTTCCCGCCGACCGTGGAGGAGAGCATGGTGATCCCCGAGTACGGCGCCGCCCGCCGGCCGAGCGCGTCGGAGCTCGGCGATGTCGTCGACTGGATGATGTCGAAGGGCCTCATCGAGGAGCGACCGGATTACGACGAGGTCATCGTCGGACCCGGGTTGTACTGATGCTGATGCCGGACGCGAGGGCGCTGCCGAAAACGGTACCGACACCGATGGCCACACATACTCCGCCCCGAAGCCCATGCTGAGACTCGAGCGCTGCAGCGCCGCCTACGGAAAGCTTCGCGTGTTCGAGGATCTCTCTCTCGCGGTCGCGCCCGCGGAGGTCGTGGCGGTCGTCGGGCGATCGGGCTGCGGCAAGACGACCCTTGTGCATGTAGCGGCGGCGCTCGCACCTCCCACGGCCGGGCACGTCTCGCTCAACGGGCGGCCGCTCGCCGCGGGCGATCATCGGGTGGGGTTCGTGCAGCAGCACTACGGCCTCTTTCCCTGGTTCACCGCCGGGGGCAATGTCGAGCTCGGACTGCGGCTGCGCGGTTTCGGCCCGCACGAGCGCCGTCGCCGCGCGATGCAGGCCCTCGAAGAGCTCGGGCTCGCCAACGCGGCCGCCCGCTTTCCCGGCGAGCTCTCCGGCGGCGAGCAGCAGCGAGTTGCCCTCGCCCGTACCACCGCGCTCGAGCCCGAGCTTCTGCTCCTCGACGAGCCCTTCTCCTCCCTCGACGCCTTCACGCGCGAAGCGCTGCAGGAAGAACTGCTCCGCCTGCAGGACCTCCACAGCCGCGCCACGCTCCTGGTTACCCACAGCCTCGAGGAAGCGGTATTCACCGCGGATCGCATCGGTATCATGCACGGCAGACCCGCTGCCCTGTCGCTGCAGGACAATCCCTGGCGGACCCCACGCTCGGAGCGCTCTCATGCTGATCGGACCACGGCGGAGTTCAGCGCCGCCGTCGCCGCTCTGCGCCGTGACTTCGAGGAGCTCAGCAATGGCACGTAGTCCGCGCCGGTACCGGCACTGGCTGCTCCGCGTAGGGCATCCTGAGCGCCGACTCCTCGGGGCCGCGGCACCCCTCCTGTTCCTGGTCCTGTGGGCGGCACTCGCCGCAGCACTCGACTCTCCCGTGCTCCCCGCACCCCGCGAGGTAATCGTGCGCTTTGCCGCGCTGGCAGGACCCGTGCTGATGCCCCACGCCATGGCAAGCCTCGCCCGAGTGCTCATCGCCCTCACCGCGGCAACCGCCCTTGCCCTGCCCCTCGGTATCGCCATAGGTCGGATCCGCCTCATGCGCGAAGGGCTGACCCCGCTGGTCTATCTTCTCTACCCCGTCCCGAAGATCGCCCTCCTGCCCCTCGTCTTTCTCTTCATCGGTGTCGGAGAGCCTGCACGGGTGGCTCTCGTATGGCTGGTGCTCTTCTTCCAGGTGCTGGTGGCAGTGCGAGACGCCGCCGCTCGCGTGCCCCACGCCTATCAAACCGCCATCACCGCCCTCGGCGGCGGGCGCCGCGCCCACCTGCGGTACGTGCTCCTCCCGGCAATACTGCCGGCACTGCTGACCGCGCTTCGCATCGGCTCGGGTACCGCCCTCGCTGTGCTTTTCTTCGCCGAAACCTTCTTTACCGACCACGGGCTGGGCTTCTTCATCGTCGACAGCTGGATGAAGTCCGCCTACGTGGATATGACCGCGGGCATCGTCGCCATCGGGCTACTGGGGCTGCTGCTCTTCTCGGCCCTGGACGTGGCGCAACGCCGCCTCTGTCGATGGAAATAAGGTATATAGCAGCGTGTGGGTACAATCAGCAGAACAGAATCGGGCGTAAGGAGATGTGAGCGGCCCTGTCGTGCAGACGAACTTCTGCACGCAAAA
>JAWLDL010000205.1:0-4808 GCA_041686675.1 Spirochaetia bacterium
GGTACCGTGACTTCATCGTCACCGTTCTCGGCATGGTGGCGGTAACCATCGCCTTCTTTTCCCTCGTGATAATGAAAGTCATCTCGGTAAGTCGAAAATCTCGCGTACACGAGCACTTCGGGATGAAGGGTTTCAGCGGTTATGCAACCGAAGACCTGGATCCGGAGGGGCGCATCAGAATCCGGGGAGAATGGTGGAACGCCAGGAGCGCCGGCGGAGAGCGAATTCCAAAGGAGAGCTCCGTTACGGTCAGGGACCAGGACGGCATGGTCCTCATCGTGGAGAAGAACTCCCGCGAGTGATGCGGAGGGTCCGTTGTAGCAGACAGGAGGTCAATCATGCAGGCTCTTTTTGAGTTAGTCGGGGGAAGCTCATGGGCAGTGATCGGCGGGATAGCAGTAGTCATTCTTCTGCTTGTCTCGGCAATCAAGATCCTGAGCGAATGGGAACGCGGAGTAGTACTGCGCCTCGGACGATTCGTCGGGGTGAGAGGCCCGGGGCTGCTGTTCATCATCCCGATCATCGATCGGTTGTATAAGGTGCCGCTGCGCACGATAGTGTTCGATGTGCCCGAGCAGGAAGTCATAACGCTCGACAACGTCTCCTGCAAGGTCAACGCCGTGCTCTACTATCGCGTGGTGGAACCGAGCAAGGCGATGGTGAATGTGGAACACTACCACGAAGCGACCATCCAGCTGGCCCAGACCACGCTGAGAAGCGTTGCGGGGCAGGCCCAGTTCGATGAGCTGCTTTCCGAGCGCGACAAGCTCAACCAGCAGCTTCAGCAGATCATCGACGAAGCGACGGATCCCTGGGGCATCAAAGTCACCTCGGTGGAGATAAAGGACGTGGAGATCCCTTCCGAAATGCAGCATGCAATCGCGCGCCAGGCGGTCGCCGAGCGGGATCGCAGGGCCATCATCATCCAGGCCGACGGAGAGAAGGAAGCGTCCAGGCGAATCGCTGAGGCGGCAAAGATTCTCTCCGAACAGCCCGGCGGCATGACCCTCAGGTCGTTTCGAACCGCCTCGGAGGTGTCCGCCAAAGAGACCTCTACCGTCATCTTCCCGCTCCCCCTCGAACTCGGAGAGCTCCTGTCCGGACTGATGAAGAACAAGGGGGCATCTGGTAACACATAACCAGGCAGATCGAGAGACTCCTCACAGCACGGAACGTCCACCGGGAAGACATCGATCCGGTCCATGCACCCTCAGTCGACAGACGAATGGTCGTGGACCATGTCGACGATCTCGTCGTTCCCCGGAAGTTGACTCGGCCGCGGGTGGAAGGATTTCTCGGATCCTCCCCGGCACCGGGGGCAACCCTGTCCGACGCGTACCACGTGCTGCATACCTCGGGCACTACGGCGAACATCGGGTACTCGTTGCGGACATGAGTTACCCACTCGTACGGTACGTGGATGCGCTGAACAGCCTCGATCCGAAGTTGATCACATCCTCCCGAAAACACGTGCAACTACACTCAACCGTTGATTCGCTATCGCTTAAACGATGTCCTCGTTCCGGCGGGATCGGGCGATTTTGGTTTCATCCACCACATCGGCTTCGCGCTGTCCGACAAGCCGGCTGAGTGGTACTATCGCGCGTTCAGCGGCTTCATGGGCGGGCCGAACGGGAGGCACCACATCTTCAGGCGCAGCTTCTTCGCGAAGGCCATCGCCCGCGGGGTCTTCGGTGACAGGACACAATCTCCCACGAGGAAATCTCAACCTCTTCTGAGAACGCAACTCGCCCATGAGAATCCGATGCCGAATCCGCTTATGAGGTAGTTTTTGGAATCTTTCTGCGAGAGTTCCTGTTCGAGCAGTATGGGTATCGAGCTCGAAATCGTGTTGCCGTAGTCGCGGATCTCGAACGGGGTTCTGGCTTCATCAATGCCGAGATCCTTCATAACGGTTCTCACCATGTGCCTGCTTGCCTGATGAAGAAGGAACTTGTCGATCTCATCCATCGTAAGACCGTTCAGTTCGATGTTCTTTCTGATGTCTGCCGGAATATATCTCTTCACGAACTTGACGACGGCCAGTCCATTCATCGCGAGCTTTTCATCAATGAGTCGTATTTCGTCAGCCTTCTCACCGAGCGTCCCGAACGTGAACCTGCCGGGGACGAACTCAGCGCTTTCGGTAATGAGAGTTGCAGTGGCCGCATCACCGAAAAGAAGACTGGTGTTCCTCTCCTCAGGGTCGATTATCTTCGAGTACGGATCAGCCGTGAAAAGGACTCCCTTCTTCATTCCGTTCTGCTTCATGAAAGACGTGATGGTGGAGAGTCCGTAAACGAAACCGGAACACCCGAGTGACACATCGAAGGACGCGCAATTCGGCTTCAACCCAAGCTTTCCGTGCACATATGCGGCACCGTGGGGCATTCTGATATCCGAGTTCTGGGTGGCGACGATGATGACATCGAGATCCTCCGTATCGAATGGGGTCTTCTCCTGCAACGCATTCCACGCCTTGACGCACATGTCGGAGCACTCTTCGTCATCATCTTTGACGGAGGTCCGGTGAACACCGATTTTCGCATCGAGAAAATGCTGCTCGAAACCGAACTTCGTCATCTTCCTGTGATTGTCCGTTCTGTTGGCCGGAATGTAGACACCGATATCCTCTATGCCCAGGGCACTCATACACGCTCCTATGATTCGCGATACTAATGGAAGCGCACACATTGATTAAGGGTCCGAGCCGAGCGTGTGTAGCCGTGGATCAGCTCGCAGTGCCGAGGCGAACCACTCAGCTGACGGCTGAAGGCAGTTCCGGCGGGGAAACGACCGCTTTCCCGCCGCCGGGACCTCCGCCTGCCTGCCGCGTCCTCGGCAGCCGCCGGGGTCGGCCGCCGGGTCGCGGCCCGTCCTTCCGGAGTCGGGCAGCTCCTATCGGTTCCGCCGACGAGGACACCCCGATTGGTTATATCGCACCTCCTGCACGGAATATCGGCCCCGCGGCGGCGCGACGCAGTCCATCGGATCGGACGCAAGTTCCAGGGGCTCGATTGCGGATACTGTAACCGATCGCTACGGAACGCACACCACGAAACTGTAGCTCAACGGCGGAACCGCCACGGCATCATCAGGCGCCTGCACATGAGGAGCTGCGGGCGGGGTGCCGCGTGTGGCCGGCAGCCGGGGTTTCTCACCGTTTATGAGCAGGCTGGTGGAGAACGGATCCGATGCGGTGACGGTAAACACCTCGAGGTGCCGCGGCGTGAAGTCGAGAGAGCCTGTCTCCACTGAGACTGCAGCTGCCGAACGGCCGCTGAGATTGATGATGAGTACGCTGATGGCGCCCCGGCGGTGGCGGGCCCCGTGCGCGTAGACGCGCAGCTTCCGACTCGGTCGCGTGTGCGTGGCGTAGACGGCCTCTCCCATCAGGGCGGTCCACAGGAGCGAGCTCCAGTAGTCCGGCCGCGGCTCCAGGGTGTGCGGATCGAGCAACCCGTAGTCCCCTCCGACCAGACTCTGCCGCATGACTACGCGAACACCACTTCGCGCCATCAGACCGAGATGGTCCATCCACCAGAGGCTTGCCACGAAGCGATCCGAGACCCCGACTTCCCCGCCGTACAGCGCGTGCCCCGTCTCGCCGAGCCAGACCTCGGGACGCCGCCGGGCCACTTCGGAGGTCGTCGCCCCGCCGAAACGCCGGGCATGCCGACTTACTCGCCGTGCCCACCGGGCAGTCCCGTCCAGACGGCGAGGCTTGAGAACCGCAAAGGGATCCGCCCGTCGTGACGCAACGACTCCGCGAGAGGACTGCTGGGGATAGTAATGCCAGGTGACGATTGCCGGAGCTCGCACTACCCGCTTCAGGAAGCGGGGAATCATGGGGAGCACCTCTCCCAGTAGCGGCCAGTAGGCACTTGCGGGGCCCGCTGTCCGCGCGTGCGGGCTGAGCTCTCTCACCATCCCGGCGAACACTGCGAAGTCGGCGGCGTATTGCCGTGCCGACACGCGTCTGGCAAGTCCATGTATGAACGGGAAGCCGTTGACCTCATTTCCGAGCTCCCACACCGACACCGCCTGATTGCGCCGGGCGGCGTGGGCCACGAGGGCCCGCGCGTTGTCCGGGTTCCAGCTTCCATCGCGCCCCCGGGGTCCGGGTCCCGCGTTCAATGTCACGACGAGGTCGAACCCGACGTCCCAGGCGAATCGAGAAAGCTCGTCCCAGCGCTCGCCGGTCAGTACGGAGCGATAGTCCGGCCCCGGCGCCGCGAGCCCGGGCTTCCGGTCGGACCGGACCGATGCCCGCTCCCGGGCCGGTGGCCGCTCCCGGGCGGCGGTCCCTGCGTCTCCAACGGCGTATCGGACGCGGTCGGACTCCGAGCCGCCGAGACGCAGATATGCCGGGGCGAGGGCCCGAGCATACCGTCGAAGCGCCCTGTTATCGAGGTCGACCGGCGTCGCCGGCTTCTCACCGAAGGAGTGCCTGGTACGCCGCGTTCCCTCCCACCAGGGCGCGCCGAGGAGACATGCGTAGTCGAGCGTGACCGAGAGAAAGCGCCTGTCGATGAATCGAACCGGCGACGGCGATCGATTCGGGTCCGGCGTCCGCAGCCCGACCGTGGCGTGCTCCTGGGGATGCGACATGGTGCTTCAGTAGACCGTATTTGCCTGTCTGTGTCCAACCCGCGCCGTCAGCCGGCAAGGCGGATCCGGGCTGCCGGCTGTCGACGGGCGATGAACTGCTCGATGATGTCCACCGTTCGGTCGAGGTCGTTCCGGAATGCGAAGCGCGCATGTGCCCGCTGTGGAATGCGGGGATAGTAGTCTATGTCCTCGATGAA